>JAKSDN010000742.1 GCA_022360075.1 Kiloniellales bacterium
CGTCGTCATGAGCTCCAAGCATCTGCGCGGCGACGTCAACTTCGCCTGGCCGACCTCGGAGATCGCGGTCATGGGGCCCAAGGGCGCGGTCGAGATCATCTTCCGCGCCGACATCGGCGACAGCGCGCGCATCGAGGCGCGGACCGAGGAATACCGCGAGAAGTTCGCCAATCCCTTCGTCGCCGCCTCGCGCGGCTTCGTCGACGACGTGATCATGCCCCACGGCACGCGCCGCCGGATCTGCCGCTCGCTCGCCATGCTCAAGGGCAAGGAGCTGGAGAACCCCTGGAAGAAACACGATAACTTGCCTCTTTAGGGCCAGGGATTTACCCCGCCGTATGCTGGGCACATATTGCTTGCTTAAGCGCGTAAATGGAGCCTGTCACCCCAATAAGTATCATTGTGTAGTATATTGCTCTAAATACTTTGGAAAAACTCGAGAGCACAGACTTCTCGGCGGCATTTGCGTTTTCGGTTATTTTTATTCTGTCCGTTTCAAGCGCCTTCGCAAGCTCATTTTCTTTTATTGAGAGCGCGTGCTCTCCAATTCGAATTAGAGATCGCATGCGAAGGTCGAGTCGATAGAAACAGAACGAAAAGAATGCCCCAGTCGCTCCAACCAATGCCGATATGATTTCGTGGCCTTGTATAAATGTTGTAAAATATGCAGCACCGGACACGCCAACAATCACTAGATAAAATCTGAAAATTATGAGGCGTTGGTTTGCATGATATTCGAACCACCTCCAGGCAAATTCGTAGGCCAGATCTTGAGGATTACTTGCTTTCACAAATGAAGTCCAATAGAGGGTCTCAGGCTCAGCAAGCTCGGAGCAAGCTAGGGATTCACTGTATTATGACCGGTGGAGCGAAGCACGTCTCGCGTCATTGGTACAGGTCATTGGTTCAGGCTTTCTGAGGGGTTATCAACTCAAACTCCGAAATTAGTGGCCGATCATCTCCAGATACTCGTCGGTGAAATCGGTGCGCAGCTCGATCCACATGGGCAGGTGGTCGGACATCTGGAAGGTGCGCCATTCCTTGTATTTCCAGGGCTTCTTCTTCTTTACCTTCTGTCCCTCGGCCTGCATCGCCAGCATTAGCTTGCTGTAGGCGGCTTCGTCATCGCCGTCGGGGTCGTCGGCGCCCTGCCGGAACACGGTCTTGAAGAAGTCGAAGACGCCGGCGTTGCCGACATCGACCGAAGAGACGCTGCCGTGCCGGGCCCGGGTCCCCTTGGGATCGGTCCAATAGGCGATCTGGTCGTAGGCTTTGTCGCGCTTCACGTTGCTGCCCTCGGGAATCTGACTTAGCGCGTCCGGCACTTGGAAACCGTTGCTGTGCAGTGCATCCCAGGTGGCGTGGCTCTGGCTCACGATGTTGAAGTCGCCGAGCACGAAGAAGAAGCTCTCGGCGTCGGAATCTATCTCGGAGCTGGCGCGCTCGGCGAGGAACTTGGTCAAGGCGCGGATCTCCGCCTTGCGCCGCTCCAGACCGGTTTTGTCGCTGCCGTAGTAAATGTGCACGGTGCAGAGGATGAACTTGAACCAGCCCGACTGGAACTCGACCACGAAGGGCGTGCGGGCGAACTGCAGGTCGTCGCCGACAATCGAGCCGCCTGGCAGTTTCAGCGTCGCCTTCTTCAGCGCCGTTTGCAGTGCCTTGCCGGACAGCACGAGGTTGCCGTCGATGTCGAGCTTGACTTCGCTGCCGGCCGGTATCACCAGGCTGGTCTTCTGCGGCGCGGCGATGTTCGTGCCCTCCGGCAGGGCCAGGACCAGGTCTTGGGTCAGCTTATGCTTGCCGCTGCGTTTCCGGGTTTCGGCCTGAGTGGCGGGAAAGGCGGTGCCTTCGGGCAGCAGATGCTTGAAGCCCTTAGCCACGCTCAGCCGGCCCTCGTGGGGATAGGCGATGCGGTCCTTGCCGGCCAGGGTGATCTCGCCGGCGACGTTGCGGAAACGGACCTTCTTTGTGTTGTAGACGAAGGCCATGCGCTCCCGGTTGCCGCCGGTTCCCTCGGTGACGTCCGTGATGATGTAGTCCCAGTCGTATCGGCCCAGGATGCGCATCACCGTATCGAGGTTGCTGCGGTCCTCGCGCACCTCCTGGAGCGCCACGATGTCGAAGTGCGAGATGATTTCGGCGATGTAGTAGTAGCTCTCCGGCAGGCGGCTGCCGTACTTGCCGGAGGGGAACTCGCGGATGTTCCAAGTCGCCAGCCGCATCCAGCGCAGCTCGTCGCGGGTGCTGCCTCTTTCGCCCTGGATGTGCGCCTTCAGTTCCCGGCGCAGTGCGAGAAGGCGCTCGGTGCAGCGCCGCTTCCATGCCTTTTCCGTCGGGGAATCGCCATTTTTCGGGCTTAGGCCGACGTAGAACATCGCTCGTACTCCTATTCCGCCGGTACTGCCTATAGTAGTGCAGGCGGAAGCCCGATCCCTGTGAAGTTTCGCACAAGCTGACCGCCGCGTCTCGGCGGCATGGCGGTCATTCGTCGTGCGAGTGCTCGTGGGCGGCAGGTTCCGCTTCGGCCGGCGGCGGCGGGATCGAGGCGCCGCGCGCGAAGGCGAGGCTGCCCCGATGCGCTGGGATCGGGTGATCGTCCTCCGGCACCGGCACGCGGCCCGACAATTCCTCCCAGGGCGCTTCAAGGGCCTGAGTGACCAGATAGGCATGGTGGGCAGGAAAGTCGGCGCGGCTGACGAGCAGGTAGCCCGCCATGTCGAACAGCCGGCGCAGCGGCTGCGGATCGAAGCGCTCGAATGGGGCGCTGCCGCGCGATAGGGCCAGCGCTTGGTCGCGCGCGAGCACGGCGACGTTGAGCTGGGCGGTGCTGATCAGGCTCGCCAGGCGCTCGTAGTTGGGCGCGCGGCTGAGCCGGGCCCGGCTCTTGGGGATGCGCGTCGCCAAGGCCGCGGCGATCTTCTCCGCCAGGCCATAGCTCGAAGGGTCGCTGCGGCTGCTGCCGACGAGCAGCGTGCGCTTACGGTAGACTACCCACTGCTCATAGGGCGTGTGCCCGCCCGTCAGCAGCCAGGCGCCGCCAGCGGCACAAGCC
>JAKSDN010000410.1 GCA_022360075.1 Kiloniellales bacterium
CCGCAGCAGAGCTCGACGATATCGCAGCCGCTATCGCTAGGCGGGATGAGATCGCAGACCGTCGCGATCTGAAGCTCCCGCTCGGGAACGAATAGGTCGCCGTAAGTCTGGAAAACCCGGCTGTCCTCATCGTTCCATCCTTCGACCGTACCTTCGCGCGCTTCTGTCAAAGTCACTCCTCCCGGTAGCCGGTCAACGGCCCGCCTCTTACTGCCTGCCATACGAACAAGGGCCGCCAAGGGCAAGCCCCACCGAGGGCGGTAATAAACTCGTAAGAATTACAGCCGTAACGTGCCAGCACTAGGAAACAAGGCCGGCCGCCAAACATCCACGATGGGCACCGAACAGCCTGCGCGGGCTAAGCGGCTCGATGGGAATCGACCGCAAGGCGCCAAGGCCTGAGCTCGATCCGTCGACCATCGCGGAAAAGGCGAAGCAAGCCTATGGGTCGTTGTCGTGTGCCGCCGCGAGGCTATCGCCGCCGGCCGAGGGATTGATGGAAAGATGCGGTAGCCAGCATGCTGCAAGAAAACTGGAACCGCCTGACCGTCCTGATCGTGGACGACAACCGCTTCGTCCGATCGCTGCTCGAAAGCGTCATGCGCTCCTTCGGGATCGAGCGGCTTGTCGCCGTGGAAGACGCCTCCGTTGCCATCAAACGTCTCAAGCTGAGCAAAATCGACCCGATCTCGGCCCAGCTTGGCACCGTCGACATCATTCTCTCCGACTACTTGATGCCGTCGGTGGACGGCGGTCTTTTCCTACGCTGGATCCGCACCGGCGAGGGCGTACCCGATCGCTTCGTGCCCTTCATCATGGTATCGGGCGCCGCCGACCGCGAGGTCGTCGAGCAAGCACGCGACGCCGGGGTCACCGAGTTTCTCGCCAAGCCCTTCTCGGCCAAGTCCATCGCCGAGCGCATCCTTCATGTCATCAACAATCCGCGCCAGTTCATCCTGACGCGAGGCTACTTCGGCCCCGACCGGCGGCGCACCGAGCAGCCGGTCGAGGTCGAGCGCCGCATCACCCAGGCGGGCCAGATCCAGGTCGTCCACCGCGAGGCCAACGTCACGGCGCTGCGCGACGACGTGCGCGCGATCCATTTCCGCCCGGCCAACAAGCTGAAGGACAAGGTCGGCAGCAACGCGCTGAAGGGCGAGATCGACATCGATCCCATCATCATTCAGGCGGCCGAAACCAAGATCCAGAGCATGCTGGGCGACTACAGCGACTGGGTCCAGAAATCGCTCGAGGCCATGACCGAGGCGAGCGACAGCCTGCAGATCGAGACGGAACACGGCGACGTCAATCGCAAGTACATCGCTCAGATCAACAAGATCGCGCATGAGCTTCGCGGCCAAGGCGGCATCTTCAACTATCCGCTGACCACGGCCCTGGGCAAGTCGCTCTACCGGACCACGATGGACTTCGGCATGATCATGACCGAGAACCGGATCAAGCTGATCAGGGCGCACATCGACGGCATCCGCTCGGTCTTCCACAACAAGATCCGCGGCGACGGCGGCGAGGTCGGCGCCGCGCTGCTGAAGGAGATCGCGACGGCCGTGAAACGCTATAGCGAACCGGGCGGCGAGGACAAAGCCGGAGCCACGGCTGCGGCCGGGCGCTGAGGCCGACCGGGATCGAGGTTCTTTCGCCATAGGGCGGCGCCGAGACGAACCACTCCTGATCGTCGTTGCTTCGCTTCGCTCGCAATGACGGAACATGAATCAGCAATCACCGGTCGCCCGACCCGGCGTGAGAGAAGCGGCGCTCAGGACGTCCCGTCCGACTCGCTCAGCAGCTTTTCGAGCGGCATGGTCAGGCGCTCGTCGACGTATGACGGCAGGCGGTAAGCCCAGCCTTCGACCCGCGCGTTGATCTCGGCCGCCAGCGCGCGCGCGGCTTGAGCCTCTTCCGATTCGCCTTCGCCGACCTGCTCCGCAGCGAAAACGACCCAGCGTGCCTCGCCTTCGCCCTGCTGCGCGAAGAGCTCGGCGGTGACCGCCAGGCCGTCGAATGTCGTGAAGCGGGCCTTGTGCGGCGTGCCCGTGAGCGCGGCCTCCGACTTCGGAGTCACGTCGTCCAGGTTCACGAAGGCCAAACCCGAGGCGAGGCGGTTGACCTCGCTTTCTTCGAGGCTGCGCCCCTCCGGCAGGCGGTCGAGCGAGAATTCCGCGTCCGAGTCGGGACGCGCGACTGCGAAGGCCTCGCCCTCGGGCGGCGTGATCTCGACGCTCTTCACTTGGTCGTCGTCGATGTTCACGACCTCCTTGACGAGCCAGTCGACCGGCTCGCTTTCGATTTCCAGGCTGCCGGTCGCAAGCCAGGCCTGGTTCTCGCCCACGCGGCGCAGGTAGCTGCCGCCTTCGCGGCCGGCGGTGTAGCCGGCGCGGCTCTTGCCGAGCAGCACCTCGGCCAGAACTTGGCCGCCCTTGCCCTCCAGGCGGATCAAGCGGGACTGCGCGCCCTCGGCGTCATGGTCCTCGACCTCGAGCCGAGCGAAGCGCTCCGGGTTCTTGGTCATGGCCTTGGCCAGACGCATGTCGCTGAGCCCGACCACGAGCGCGCGGACCTTCTTGGCATCGGCCGCATAGCCGGCCTTGCTCTCGACTCTCCAGGCTCCCTGATCGTCGCGGCCGACCACGACCTCACCTGCGGTGGTGGTCAAGGAAACCTTGGCCACGGCATCGGGATCGGCCCTGAGCGCCGGGAAGACCGGCTCGTTCGCCAGCTCGACCTTGGCGGTCTCGGGTTGGCCCAGGGAGACCGCAAAGGCGGCGACCAAGGAGGCCAGCGCCAGGACGGTCCAGATCAGGAAACTTCTTGCGCTCACGGTACTACTCCGCCGCTGCCGGACGCGACGCCGCGCTCGCCTGATAGCGCACAGCGCGCATCCGCCGGACCAGCGCCAGCAGCACGGCCAGAAGTCCGACAGCCGCCGGCACTGCCCAGATGTTCACGCCGCGAATCCAGGCGCTGAGGCTCTCGACGTCCTGGCGCAACGCATGCTGCACTTCGCGTAGCTCGGCGCGCAGCGCCACCATCTCGACGCGGAAGTTGTCGATCGCCGCCTGCTGCTCGGCCGAGAGGATCGCCCCGCCCTCCTGCTCGTCCTGCTGCAATTTGCGGATCTGCTCGTTGGCATCCTCGATGCGGGCCAGCAGCTCCTGCTCCTTGGCGCGGAACTGCTGCTCTGCGGCACGCGTCATGTCGTCGAGAATCTCGAAGGGCCGGCGCGTCAGGCCGCGGCCGCGCAGCGCGATCAGCCCCTCGCTGCCGGCCAGGTTGTCGAGTGCGTTGACCGCGAAATCGCCATTGTTGGCGATCGGCACGACGAAGACCTGGCCCAGCAGGCTCTGGCTCTGCACCCAGTTGCGGTCGGCCAGCATGTCCGCGTCGCCGACCAGGATCAGGTTGAGCGGCGCCTCGGTCTCGGCGCGATGGGCCGCGCGCACGGCCTCGTCAGTCACGCTCTCGGGCGGGCCGTCGGGAAAGGCGCTCTTCACTGGGCCGCTCACGCGCGCCGCCAGCGTGTAGCTCTCGCCCGAGGACTGGAACTCGTTCATCAGGGCGACGGGATCGGGGGCGAACTCGATCTTCGTGCGATCGATCAGACCGGCCTCGGCGCTCGACATGAAAATCGGCTCTAACGTCGTGGTCGCGCCCTCGCGCTGGCTGATCGCCCCGGCGGAGCGCAGGTTGATCTGCTGGAGGTTGGCGGAGATCACATCGTCCGCGGCGAAACTCTGCGGGCGCAGGCCGAGCCACACTAGGTAATCCGTCACCACCTGGCGGCCGTTGTGGAAGGCCTGCACGCGCGAGGCGTTGAGCAGGTCCCCGACCACCTTCTCGCTCTCCATCGCCACGCCCCAGGCGGCGAACAGGGGCTCCAGCGACTCGACCGCGTTGCCGTGGCCCGCAGCGGGTCCGGCGGCTTGCAACGCCTCGGTGTGCGGATCGACGAAGGCCAGCACACGGCCGCCGCGCATGACGAACTGGTCGATGGCGTAAAGCGTCTGTTCGGGCAGGCTCCGTGGCTGGGCCAGCAGCAGGATCTCGGTCTCCGCATCGATCTCGGCGATCTCGCCGCCGAGGTACGAGAGATCGAAGACCTGCTCCATCGACTCGACCACGGCCCAGGGCTGGAAGCGGTTGCGCTGGTCGCCGCGCAGCGGCAGGTCGCCGATCACCGCGATCTGGGGCTTGTCGGGATGGGCCAGGTCGTAGATCAGGCGGGTGAGATCGTACTCCAGGAAGTTCGCGCGCTCCGGCGCCAGCAGGGGAATGGCGCGCCGGTCGTCGGTGCTGTTGACGCCGGTGAGGCCGAAGTAGATCTGCGTGCCGTCGACGTCGACCGGAATGCCGCGCAGGCCATCCGCAACGGCCAAATCCTCCTCCGGCGAGAAGGGCTCGGGGTCGAAGCGCTCGATCGTCAGCAGGCCACCGGAGAGCCGGGTGTACTCGTCGAGCAGGTCCCCGACTCGCTCGGCATGGCCGCTGTAGAGCGGGCCCAGCAGCTCCAGATCCTTGGAGCGGTAGAAGCGGATCTCGATCGGCTCGTCGATCGCGGCCACGACCTCGCGCGTGCCGTCGGACAGCGTGAAGAGCGAGTCGGCGGTGAGATCCAGGCGCGAGGAACGGAACAGGCCGGAGGCGGCGATATTGACCGAGACGAAGAAGACGATCACCAGCACCACGACGCCGATCGACAGGAGATCGCGGTCCGAACCTTTGAGGCGCTGCCACATCGCCCTAGGCCCCTTTCTTCAGCTCGACCAGGGCCGTGTTGACGACCAGGCTGCTGACGATCAGGGAGAGGAAGAAGATCAGGTCGCGTAGATCGATCACACCCTGCGCCACGGCATGGAAGTTGGTGAGGAAGCTGAAGCCCGCGACCGCCTGCACAAGCGCGTCGGGCGCCCAGCCGCGGAACACGGCCTGCACCAGATCGACGCCGCTCATCAGGAACAAGAAGCAGAGTGCGGCGGCCAGCACGAAGGCGATCACCTGGTTGCGCGTGACCGCCGACATGCAGGCGCTGAGCGCGAGGAAGCCGCCGGCCATCAGCCAAGAGCCGAGATAGGCTGCGACGATCACGCCGTTGTCCGGGCTGCCGAGCAGATTGACCGTAATCCAGATCGGGAAGGTCAGCAGCAGGGCGATGCCGGCGAAGATCCAGGCGGCCAGGAACTTGCCGACCACAGCCTCGCCGGCCGAGACCGGCAGTGTCATGAGAAACTCGATCGAGCCCGACTTGCGCTCCTCGGCCCACAGCCGCATGCCGATCGCCGGGATCAGGAACAGATAGAGCCAGGGGTGGAACTGGAAGAAGGA
>JAKSDN010000935.1 GCA_022360075.1 Kiloniellales bacterium
AGTCGCGGCCGAAGGCGCCGTAGACATCATTGGCGTGGGCGCTTCGCTCCCGCTTCAGCACCTCGATCTCCGCGATATATCCCAGGTTACCCAGCATCCACAACGCGACGTCCTCCAGCGACAGCTCGATGAGCTGACCTGTGCCGGTCTCCCGCCGCCGACGCTCGGCGGCCAGCAGACCGAGGGCCGCGGTCATGGCGCAGAGGGCATCCCAGGCCGGAAGAAGCTGGTTGACCGGCGCGTCGGGTCGCGCCGATCCGGTCATGAACGGCAGTCCCGTGCGCGCCTGCACCGTGTAGTCCACCGCCGCGCGATTGTCGTGCGTACCACGGATGGAGAGCATGATGAGGTCGGGACGGCGCTGGCGCAGATTCTCGTAATTCAACCAAGCCTTGGCGGGCATATTGGTGAGCACGATCCCGGACTCGATGATCAGGTCTTGGGCCGCCCGCTGCCCTTCCGGCGAACGCAGGTCTAGGAACACCGAGCGTTTGCCCTTGTTCAGGCCGTGCCAATAGAGGCTTTCGCCGCTTTCCGCTAACGGCCAGCGGCGGAGGTCGGGGCCGCCGCCGGTCTGGTCGATGCGCACCACGTCGGCGCCGAGCTGGGCCAGAGCCATGCCGCCCAAGGGCGCCGCGATGAAAGCCGAAACCTCGACCACCTTCAGTCCCTCGAGAACGGCAGCACTCATTCGACCCTCCTCGTCACTGATCAGCTCCTCTTCGATCGTGCCGCCCACAAAGCCGATCTGGCCGGGTTCGAAGAACAACACGGTTTGACCGGCCCACAGGGTTTGACCGGCAGAGATCGCGTGCGTGAATATGGAGCGACGCTACGCCACTCCGCCAGATGTCGGCTGGCCGATTGAACCATGGCATCGAGGCACCCTGTCATCCGAACCTGCCGCCCGAGAGCTGGGAGGGACAGGCCTTTTCGAAGCCTTCGAGCCCGCCTTTCGCGAGCAGATCATCCACCCGGTCTCCGGCTTCGCCCTTCGGCACCCGGCGGATTTCAAACGGAACGACCACGTTGCCCATGACATCCCGCCAAGGCACGAGGTGATCGTTCTGCGTCATGCACTCCTATTCCCTATTTCGTGTTTTCCGCGCAAATTATCTCGCCCGTTTGGCAAGCGATATCAAAAAACGCAATTTTGCGTCAATCATTCTGCAATGCGGTTTCTAAAAATCACTATTGTCAGTATGAAGGCACTGCGGTAACAATACTGTCGATGAAACTTCCTAGCCGGCTCTCGGCCGGCAAGCGGGCGGGCTCGCCCGCGAGCAAGTGATCGGATCATGAAAACCAGCCCCGCCCCCCTTGCCGAGAACGATTATCTCGAGAAGGACGATGCGATATCTCCCGATGCCAGTGCCGACCGCAAGTTCATTACGGCGCTGGCTCGCGGCTTCGAGATCTTGCGTGCCTTCAAACCGGGCAGCGGGGCTCTCGGCAATCAGGAGCTCTCGCGCCTGACCGGCATCCCGAAAGCCACCGTGTCCCGGCTGACCCACACCCTTTCCGAACTGGGCTACCTCCGCCACCTGAAGGCGGAGGGCAAATACGAGCCCACGGAGTCGATCCTCGCGCTCGGCTATGCGGTTCTGTCGAACATGCTCGTGCGCCAGATCGCCCACGACCCCATGCTGGAGCTGGCCATGCAACATAAGGTCTCGGTGGGCCTGGCCAGCCGCGACCGGCTCAGCATGATCTTCGTCGACGTCTGCAACAGCCGCTCCCTCGGCACGCTACGCCTGGAGATCGGCTCGCGCGTACCCATGCCGAACACGGCCGTCGGGCGGGCCTTCCTCGCCGGCGTGCAGGAACAGGAGCGTGAGTTCTTCTACGAGCGCTTCGCGCAGCGGCTGGGCAGGACCGAGTGGGCCACGCTGAAAGGCCGGGTGGAGGACGCCATCGCCCAGGTCGAGGATCGTGGCTTTTGCTATCTGGAGGACGAGTGGCACCACGGCATGCGCGCCGTCGGCACACCACTGGCTTCCATCGACCGACAGACGGTGATGGGCATGATGTGCGGGGCACCTGCCTTCGTTGTCGACCGCAAGCAGCTCGAAGAGGAGCTAGGCCCGCGGCTCGCCTATCTATGCCGCAGCCTCGCCCCGATGCTGCGCTGAACGGCTTCACGGTCGGCCACGCCCGGCCCGGCCGAAGCCGGCCGCGGATCGGTTCGCAGATATCTTCAGAGAGAACCGCCCGCGCAGCCCAGTAACCGCGGCGGAAGCGACGTTCCGCGCGGATGCGACAGCCAGCATCCGCGCGCCGTTCCCGAGATCGGCCAGAGGACCGGGAGGATACGCGACCTCATGGATTTCGAGTTAAGCGAGGAACAGGGCCTGTTCCGCGACAGCGTACGCAAATTCGCCGAGCGCCATCTGGCCGACGGGGCACTCGAACGGACCCATGCACCGGGCTTTCCTTTCGATGCTGCCCGCGCCATGGCGGACGCCGGGCTCATGGGCATCACCCTGCCCGAGGAAGACGGCGGCCAGGGCGGTACGCTAATGGACTCCATCATCGCCATCGAGCAAGTGGCCCTGGTCGACCCACGCGCCGCCGATGCCGTCCAGCAAGGCAACTTCGGCGCCATCCGGACCCTGGCCGAATATGCAACGCCGGAACAGAAGGCCCGCTACCTGCCGCCGCTATTGAAGGGCGAGATGGTTATCGGACTCGGCATGACGGAGGCCGATGCCGGTTCCGCCGTCACCGACCTGACCACCCGGGCCGAGGCCGACGGCGACGGATGGCGGGTCACCGGCGGCAAGGTGTTCACGAGCCACTCGGCGGAAGCCGATCTCTTCCTCGTCTATGTCCGGTTCGGGCCGGGCATGCATGGTATCGGATCTGTGCTGCTCGAACGCGGCCAGGAGGGCTTTACCTTCGGTCAGCCCAGCAACTACATGAACGGTGAGCAATGGTGCGCGCTGTACTTCGACAACGTCCGTGTTGATCCGGGGAACGTGCTGCTCGGGCCCGGCGGCTTCAAGAAGCAGATCGCCGGATTCAACGCGGAGCGTCTGGGCAACGCGGCGCGAGCCCGGGCCCTCGGCCAGTTCGCTTTCGAAGCGGCCCGGGAGCACGCGCTGACACGAAGCCAGTTCGGCAGACCGCTGTGCGAGTTCCAAGGACTGCAGTGGAAGTTCGCCGACACGCTCCTCGCCCTCGAGGCCGCGCAGCTTTTGCTTTATCGGGCAGCGGTCAAAGCCGACCGGGGCCTTCCCTCGGCGCAAGATACCGCACTGGCGAAGCTCATGTGCAACAAGGCCGGTTTCGAGGCCGCCCACGAGGCCGTGCAGATCATGGGAGGCACGGGATACTGCGAGGAGCACATGGTCGAATACTGCTTTCGCAAGACTCGCGGCTGGATGATCGCCGGTGGCTCCATGGAGATGATGCGCAACCGCATCGCCGAGGGCATCTTCGAGCGCCGCTTCTCGCAAAGACCGCCCCGGGCAGCCGAGGGGGCGGGATGAGCATACCGGACGCTGCCAGCGAAGCGACGGCCTCGGCCGCCATGCCGCTTGCCGACTGCCTCTTCCGCCCCCGGAGCGTGGCCATCGTGGGCGCCTCCGGGGACCCCAAGAAAAACAACGGCCGGCCTCAGCGCTACCTGTCGAAGCACGGCTATCCCGGTCCGGTCTACCCCATCAATCCGGCCTACGAAACGCTGCTCGGGGTCTCCTGCTATCCCAGGCTGACCGCGGTGGGTCGCCCCATCGACCATGCCCTCGTCATGGTGCCCGGTCCGGCGGTGGAAGCGGTGATCGAAGACTGTATAGCCGCCGCTATCCCCTGCGCCACGATCTTCACCGGCGGCTTCGCCGAGAGCGGCGCGAAGGGGGCGGCCCGACAGCGGAACCTGGTCGCGCGGGCGCGCGAGGGCGGCCTGCGTCTGCTTGGCCCGAACAGTCTGGGGGTCGTGAACACGCACTTGCCAATGACCTTGAGCGCGAACGCCGTGCTTGAGCGGGAGGCCCTGCCGGCTGGCCGCTTCGGGCTGGTCTCTCAGTCCGGCAGCCTGATTGGGGCGCTCGTCTCGCGCGGCCAGGCGCGTGGCATTCACTTCTCGACGCTGGTGTCGGTGGGCAACGAGTCCGACCTCTCGGTCGGCGAGGTGGCCGGCATGCTGGTGGACGACCCTGAGACGGACGTGGTCATCCTGTTCCTGGAGACACTGCGCGACCGCGCCGCTCTGGAAGCCATGGCCGTAAAGGCCCACGCCGCCGGCAAACCTGTGATGGCCTATGTGCTCGGCCGCTCCGAGATCGGACAGAGCCTCGCCCAGTCGCATACCGGAGCGCTGGCGGGCAGAACCGTAGCGATGGACGCCTTCCTTCGGGACATGGGCATCCTGCGCGTCAATCTGTTCGAAAGCCTGATCGAGACTCCCCCTCTCCTGGCTGGCCGGCGGGCACCGGAGGCACGGCGGGTGGCCGTGGTCACGACCACCGGCGGCGGCGGTGCCGTCGTGGCCGACCATCTCGGGGAAAGAGGTCTCGAAGTCGTTCCGCCACCGGCCCCATTGCGGCGGGCCCTTGCGGGCCAAGGCCTTGAAACCGGCGACTCGCCGATCGTCGATCTCACCATGGCCGGCACGCGCGCAGAAACCGTGGACACCTGCCTTGGCACGCTGATCGATTCGCCGACCGTCGACGCGGTGGTCATGGTCGTCGGCTCCTCTTCGGAGTTCCACCCGGAACTGGCGGTCAAACCTCTGACCCAATGGGCCAAGGCCGCCAAACCAGTCGTAGCGTTCCTCTTCCCGAACGCCGAGCGGTCTCTCTCTCTTCTGGCGGAAGCCGGCATCGCGGCCTTCCGCACGCCCGAGGCCTGTGCCGATGCGCTCAATGCCTACCTGCGCTGGACGCCGCCGCGCCGCCGCACGGGCGTTCCGTTGGACGCCGCCGTCCGCCAGGAGCTTGAGCGCCACGGCGAGGCGGCCGCGCTCAACGAGCGTGATGCCCTGGCCTTGTTCTCCGCCCTCGGCGTCACGGCCGCAGAATGCCGCTCGATGGCCCCGGAAGGCCCGGCACCGGCCGATATCGCGTATCCCGTGGTGGCCAAGATCCTGTCGCCGGAGATCGCCCACAAAAGCGACCTGGGCGGCGTGACCGTGAACATACCGGACGCCGCCGCGCTTCTGGAAGCGGCGCAGCGCATGCATAACGCGGTTGCGGCAGCCCGGCCGGAGGCACGGCTGGACGGCATCCTCGTCCAACCTATGGCTCAAGGCTTGGCAGAAGCCATCGTCGGCTTCCACATCGACCCGCTGGCCGGCCCGATCGTCATGGTCGGCGTCGGCGGCGTGCTGGCTGAGGTCTATCGGGATCTGGCCGTTCGGCTGGCCCCGGTGGATCAGGACGAAGCTCTGACGATGATTCGCGAGGTCAAGGGTCTGGCGCCACTGTTCGGGGCGCGAGGGCATCCCAAGGGCGATGTGGAGGCCCTGGCGCGTTCCGTCGCCTCCCTGTCCGCGCTGGCGGCGGAGCGTAGCGGCGCGGTGCTCGAAGCGGAAATCAACCCGCTGATCGTCATGGGCGAAGGCCGGGGCGTGATCGCCGTCGATGGTTGGGTGCGACTGGCTCGCCGCGACCCGGCTACCGGCTGACCCGATCCGGGCCTTTGTTCCCAACTGCGACCCGCACGGCCGGTCGGTCGCAGCCCGCACTCTTCGACACACCGTCGACCAGCGGATCTTTCACGTAAAACGCTTCCCGGTAGTCGCCGGGTCGGGAGTCGTGCGCAGGCGGAGGTACGTGTTCAGGAGGCTTGGCTTCGCGTCGATAAGGCCTCAAGGGGACGGCTCCTGGACGACGCAACCGGATATCTCTACCGGATTGTTCGCAGTCCGGCGCTCGGTGTTAGACGGCGCAGGGCTCGCGCGAGCCAGTTCATCACCGACGACGATTTGGAAGAGACGTCCGCAATCCAACGGCTTCGTCGAGCGCTTGCACAGAACCCCGCTCGACGAGCGTTTTCGCGCTCAGAGACGCAAGAAGTGATACGAGACCATTGAGGAGACGCAGGTCGACCTCGGCGGCTACCTCCTCCACTACAACACCAGCCGGTCCCACTCGGCCTTGGGCTACGCCATGCCGGAAGAACTGGCGCCATCTCACCAGGGGCATGCACCTGGTGAGATGACGAAAAGCGCCCAGAAAGGGCAAAATCAGCAACCAGGACTCTCAGCCTGAAAGACCAGTTCTGGGAGCAGGTCAGACGACATCCGGGCTCTGGTCGGCTGGTTCGTGGTGTCGCCCGATGCGGGCCGCAATGTAGACCTGTGGCTGGAGGGCGACCTTGCCGCCATTCTGACCCTGGCGACCGGCCGCAAAACAGCCGTCGACCCTGGGGATGAGCGGGTTGAACCGCTCCGGGTTTGCCGGAGGCTCACTGACCTCTAGCGGCCAGGGCATTTGGCCTCTTGCCGCGGTATCCTCTTATTCAGTTTGGAAGTTGCGCAAGGAACTATGCTAATCTGTGATTAGTGATCACGATTTAGGACGTTGAGATGGCCAAGGCAAAGGTTCCCAAGCTCAGATGGGAGCCGCTTCACGAGCAGACATACCGAGAGTTGCGTAGCGCGATCATGACGGCGCGCTTCGCGCCCGGCGAGCAATTGACGGTCCGGACAGTCGCCGCCGCCTTCGGCGTCAGTCCAATGCCGGTGCGGGCTGCCTTCTCTCGCCTCGTGGCCGAGCGGGCGCTCGTTCAGAACCCGAACGGCACAATCAACGTGCCCAATATCTCCTCCGATACCTTGGAAGAGATCATCCGCTTTCGGGTTCTCTTGGAAGGCATCGCGACCGAGCGCGCTGCGACGAAGATCACCAAGGAGGAGCTGAAGAGCCTCGAGAGCCTCGCCCGCGCGCTCGCCAAGGCCTCCGAACGCGAGAATTATGCCGGCTATCCCGAGCTGAATCAGAAGTTCAAGTTCACGATCTACAAAGCGGCGGACTCTCCCATTCTTCTGGATCTTATCGAGCGTCTATGGCTCCAGATCGGCCCCTTCATGTCTCACTACGGCAAGGATAGTCGACTACGCCAAGCCAAGAACGATCGGCATGAAGCCGTCTATGAAGCGCTTTGTGAAAGAGACGGTGCGGCCGCCCGACGTGAAATCGAGCAGGACATCGCCGACGGCGGCGCCTTCCTACGCGAGGTGGCTGGCTTCGATAGCTAAATGCCAGTGCGCGCTACTGCGCCAGCAGATAGGCCGTACGCGACTGGGTATAGAACTCCCGCGCAGCCCGGCCCTGTTCGCGTGGCCCATAGCCCGAAGCCTTGGTCCCACCGAAAGGCACGTGATGGTCGACCCCGGCCGTCGGCAGATTCACCATGGCCAGCCCGGCTTTGATCCGACGTTGAAAATCGCGCGCTTTGGCCATCGAGCGGGTGAAGAGGGCCGAAGACAGCCCGAAATCCGTATCGTTGGCCACGGCGATCGCTTCCTCGTAATCGCCGACGCGAATGACGGCGGCGACCGGCCCGAAGATCTCTTCCCGGTTCAATCGCATATCGTTTCGCGTCTCGGTAAAGAGAGCCGGGCTGAGGAAGTATCCCTCGGTCGCCGCGTCAACCGGCTCGCCGCCGCAGCGCAAGACGGCACTCTCTTCCCGGCCGAGCTTCAGGTAGCCCATGACCTTGTCGAGCTGGCGCCGATCCACCACCGGCCCGATCTCGGTCTCGGGTTCAAGAGCATGCCCGACGCGCAGGCCACGCAGCCGAGCCTCGACCCGCTCGACGAAGCTGTCGTGGATGCCCTCGGTGACAATGAGCCGGCTCGCGGCAGTGCAGCGCTGCCCGGTCTGAAAGAAGGCGGCGTTAACGGCACTTTCAACAGCAAGCTCCAGGTCGGCGTCATCAAGGACGATGAGGGGGTTCTTCCCGCCGAGCTCGAGCTGGATCTTGACGCCCCGGGCGACCGCGTCGGCGGCGATCCGCCGCCCGACGGGTGTCGAACCGGTGAAGCTGATCGCCTGAATGTCGGGATGGCTCACCAGCGCGGCGCCGGTCTCGCCGTCCCCCATGACCAGATTGAAGGCCCCGTCCGGAAAGCCGACTCGGGCGATGATCTCCGCCAGCGCATGGGCCGAGGCCGGCGCCAACTCGGAGGGCTTGAACACCACGGTGTTGGCGAAGGCGAGCGCGGGAGCGATCTTCCAAGCGGGAACGGACAGCGGAAAGTTCCAAGGCGTCACGATCGCCACGGCGCCGACCGGCTCGGCTGTCACGCTGACATCGACATGGGGACGGATCGATGGGAGTCGCTCGCCGGAGGCGCGCAGGGCTTCGCCGGCATAGTAGCGAAAAATCTGCGCGCTTCGGGTCGCCTCGCCGACGCCATCGGCAAGGATCTTGCCCTCTTCGCGCGACAGCAGGCGCCCCAACTCCACGCGCCGGGAGAAGATCTCGTCCGCGACCGCGTCCAACATCTCGGAGCGCTGCAGGATCGTCAGATCGGCCATCCTCGGTAACGCGGCGGACGCTGCGGTAACCGCATTGTCCACCTGATCCGCCGAAGCTATGGCGTAATCGCCGACGATATCCGAGAGATCGGACGGGTTGATGTTGGCGATAGAGGCCTCGGCTGCGACCCAGTCTCCGCCGATGAAGTTCATATGGGCCACGATCTCACCTCCATCCTTGTGTGATCACAGATCACATATTATGATGCTGCTGCGTCTATTGCAACTGCCTCGTGGAGAGCGGGCCATGGCAGCCGATCCCCTGCACAATCAGTCTCTGGAGCAGATGGACATCGCGGCATTCTTTCACCCGGCGACGTCGATTGCCGAGCATCTCGAGACGGGGCCGCGGGTCATGGTCCGTGGCTCAGGCGTGCATGTCACAGACAACAAGGGGCGCGAGTACATCGACGGCGCGGCCGGGCTTTGGTCGACGAACATCGGTTATGGCCGAATGGAAATCGTCGAGGCGATCAGCCGGCAAGCTTCCGCGCTGCCCTTCTTCCACTCCTTCACCTCCATGTCGAACGAGCCCTCGATCCGCCTCGCAGAGCGGATCCTGCGTTGGACACCGGAAGGCATGAGCAAGGTCTTCTTCGGCCTCGGCGGCTCCGACGCCAACGACACCAACGTCAAGATCGTCTGGTACTACAACAACATGCGCGGGCTGCCGGGGAAGAAGAAGATCATCTCGCGCAATCGCGCCTATCACGGCACGACCGTTGCCGCCGGCAGCTTGACCGGACTGCCGATCAATCACCAGGGCTTCGACCTGCCGCTTTCCATGATCAAACACACCCATTCCGTGGACCAGTATCGCGAAAAGCCGGAGGGCATGAGTGAAGGCGACTTCACCGCCTATCTGGCATCCGAGTTGGAAGCCCTGATCCTCGCGGAGGATCCCGAGACCGTGGCCGCCTTTATCGCCGAGCCGATCATGGGCACCGGCGGCGTGTTGGTGCCGCCGGCCGGCTACTTCCCGGCGATTCAGGCAGTGCTGGACCGCTACGACATCCTCATGATCGCGGACGAGGTGATCTGCGGCTTCGGGCGCACGGGCGAAAAGTTCGGCTCGGACAGCTTCGAAATCCGACCCGACATCATCACGATGGCCAAGGGCCTCTCCAGCGGATATCTGCCGATCTCGGCAAGCGCGATCGGCGAGAAGGGCTGGCAGGTGCTCGAAGACACGGCCCAAAGATGGCGAGCTTCGGCCACGGCTTCACCTACCCGGCCCATCCCACCTGCGCCGCCGCGGCGCTGGCCAACCTCGAGATCATCGAGCGCGAGGACTTGGTCGGCAACGCCGCCCGCGCCGGCGAGCGGCTGAGAACGCGGCTCGGCGAAGAG
>JAKSDN010001272.1 GCA_022360075.1 Kiloniellales bacterium
CACTTCCAGATGCTCGCCGATCACGTCGAACAGCAGCGCGTCCTTGCTCTCGTAGTAGTGATAGAGCAGCGCCTTGGACACGCCGCAGTCCGCCGCGATCGAGGCCATGGAGACCCGGTCGAAGCCGTCGTCGGCGAACAGCCGCGCGGCCCGGCTCAGGATCGCGCGGCGCTTGTCGTCGTAGTCGGTCGCCCGGGTCCGGGCCATGGGTTTACTCCGAAAGCCTCGTGCTTAGATCGTGGGGGCTGCCTTTTCGGCGCTCCGCGCCAGCCCCCCACCCGTCGCTGCGCGCCGGCCTCCCCCTCAAGGGGGGAGGCTGAATTACAGCCGCGATTGAATTCCCTCCCCCCTTGAGGGGGAGGGCCAGGGTGGGGGGCGTCCGCGGAGCGGACAAAGGAGAAGCGTAACGCCGCGAATCCGAATGGCCCGGCACCAGACGCGAGAACGGCCATTTGGCGAGGCGGCATCACCGCGACCGCTTGTCCACGATCCGCCGCGCTTTGCCGGCGGAGCGTTCGACGGCCTCCGGCTCGCCGACCTCGACGGTGGCGGTGATGCCGATCACGCTCTTGACGTGATGGGCCAGCTCCTGGGCGCTCGCTTTGCGCTGCTCGGCGTCGGCACAGTCGGGCAGGGCCTCGGCGCAGATCTTCATCGCGTCCATGCGGCCCTCGCGGGTGAGCTCGATCTGGTAGTGCGGGGCGAGGCCGGCGCACTTGAGGACCTGCTCCTCGATCTGGCTCGGGAAGACGTTGACGCCGCGCACGATCATCATGTCGTCGGAGCGCCCGGTGACCTTCTCCATGCGGCGCATCGTGCGCGCCGTGCCGGGCAGCAGTCGGGTCAGGTCGCGCGTGCGGTAGCGGATGATCGGAAAGGCCTCCTTGGTGAGCGAGGTGAAGACCAGCTCGCCCTTCTCGCCGTCCTCCAGCGGTTCGCCGCTCTCCGGATCGATCACCTCCGGATAGAAGTGGTCTTCCCAGATGTGCAGGCCGTCCTTGGTCTCGACGCACTCGTTGGCGACGCCGGGCCCCATCACTTCGGAGAGGCCGTAGATGTCGACGGCGTGCATGTCGAAGGCGCGCTCGATCTCCGCGCGCATGGCGTTGGTCCAGGGCTCGGCGCCGAAGATGCCGACCTTGAGCGAGTTGTCGCGCGGGTCGAGCCCCTGGGCGCGGAAGGAATCGAGGATCGAGAGCATGTAGGAGGGCGTGACCATGATCACGTCGGGCTTGAAGTCCTGGATCAGCGTGATCTGGCGCTCGGTCATGCCGCCGGAGACCGGCACCACGGTGCAGCCGAGGCGCTCGGCGCCGTAGTGTGCGCCGAGGCCGCCGGTGAAGAGGCCGTAGCCGTAGGCCACATGCACGATGTCGCCGGGCCGGCCGCCGGAAGCGCGGATCGAGCGCGCGACGACCTCGGCCCAGGTCTCGACGTCGCGCCGCGTGTAGCCGACCACCGTGGGACGGCCAGTCGTGCCGGAGGAGGCGTGCACGCGGGCCAGGCGCTCGCGCGGCACGGCGAACATGCCGAAGGGATAGTTGTCGCGCATGTCCTGCTTCACGGTGAAGGGGAACTTCGCCAGGTCCGAGAGCTGCTTCAGGTCGTCTGGATGGACCCCGGCGGCGTCGAACTTCGCCCTGTAGACCGGCGCGTTCTCGTAGGCATGGCGCAGGCTCCATTGCAGGCGCTCGAGCTGCAGCGCGGCGAGCTCGTCACGCGAGGCGGTCTCGATCGGGTCGAGATCGCCGGGCTTGGGGCTGAGATCCTTCACGGCTCACCTCCTGAAAGCGATTTCCTCCCTGGGCAGCCTCTTGTCAGGGCCGCTCCAGGACCAGAGCAATGCCCTGGCCGATGCCGATGCACATCGTGCAGAGCGCGCGGCGCAGACCGTGCGCCTTCATCTCGAGCGTGGCGGTCAGCGCCAGGCGCGCGCCCGACATGCCGAGTGGATGGCCGAGCGCGATCGCGCCACCATTGGGATTGACCTGCTCCGCGTCGTCCGGCAGGCCGAGCTGGCGCAGCGTGGCGAGCGCTTGGGCGGCGAAGGCCTCGTTCAGCTCGATCACGTCGAGGTCGTCGATCTTCAGGCCCAGGCGCTCGAGCAGCTTGCGCGAGGCCGGCGCCGGGCCGATGCCCATGATGCGCGGCGGCACGCCGGCCGTCGTCGCGCCGACCACGCGGGCCAGCGGCCTCAGACTATGTGTCTTCACGGCCTCATCCGAGGCGACGATCAGCGCGGCCGCGCCGTCGTTCACGCCCGAAGCGTTGCCGGCGGTCACGGTGCCGTCCTTGCGGAAGGGCGTGGGCAGCTTCGCGAGCTTCTCCAGGGAGGTGCGGCGCGGGTGCTCGTCGCGTTCGACCACGATCGGCTCGCCCTTGCGCTGCGGGATCGTGACCTCGACGATCTCCTCGGCCAGGCGCCCGCTTTCCTGCGCGGCGGCGGCGCGCTCCTGGCTGCGCAGGGCAAAGGCATCCTGATCGGCGCGGCTCACCTGGAACTCCTCGGCGACGTTCTCGGCCGTCTCCGGCATCGAGTCGATGCCGAACTGCTTTTCGATCCTCTTGTTGACGAAGCGCCATCCGATCGTCGTGTCGTAGATCTCGGCCTTGCGCGAGAAGGCCGTGTCCGCTTTGGGCATCACGAAGGGCGCACGCGACATGCTCTCGACGCCACCGGCGATCATGACATCGGCCTCGCCGGTCTTGATCGTGCGCGCGGCCTGGCCGAGCGCGTCGAGGCCCGAGCCGCAGAGGCGGTTCACCGTTCCGCCCGGCACCTCGATCGGCAGGCCGGCCAGCAGGCCGGCCAGGCGCGCGACATTGCGATTGTCCTCGCCGGCCTGGTTGGCACAGCCGAGGATCACGTCGTCGATGGCCTGCGGATCGAGGCTCGGCGTGCGCGCCATGACCTCGCGGATGGTCAGCGCCGCCAGGTCGTCGGGGCGCTGGCTCGCCAGAGCACCGCCGAAGCGGCCGATCGGCGTGCGCACGCCGGCGCAGATGTAGGCCCCGCGGGTCATGCCGGCATCTCCTCTTCGGTCTCCGGCAGCAGGCTGCCCTTGACGCTGCGCGAGTGGCCGCGGAACTCGGCGATCAGGGCGCCGTCGTCCCGGGTCACGGTGATGTCGTAGATGCCCGAGCGGCCGAAGCGGGCGTTCTCGCGCGCGACGGCGGTCAGGCGGTCGCCCTGATAGGCGGGCGCGACGAAGGTGATCGAGCAGTGCTGGGCAACCGTGCGCTGGTTGTAGCCGTTGCAGGCGAAGGCGAAGGCGCTGTCGGCCAGGGTGAAGACGTAGCCGCCGTGGCACATGCCGTGGCCGTTGCTCATGGCCTCGGTGACCGTCATCGATATCCTGGCTTCGCCCGGCGCGACCGCCTCGAGCCGCATGCCGAGCTTTTGCGAGGCCAGGTCGTCGCGCCACATCGTCTTCGCGCAGGCCTTCGCCAGGGCCTCGGGCGTCATCGTCTCCGACTCGCGGGTCATGGCTTGTCCCTACGCCCGATGAAGTTCGGCGGGCGCTTGCCGAGGAAGGCGGCGACGCCCTCGGCGTAGTCCGGGGTGCGGCCAGCCTCGCCCTGCAGGTCGCGTTCGAGGTCGAGCTGCCGGTCGAGGCTGTTGGTCGCCGCGGCCTGGATGGCCTGCTTGGTCAGGCCGAGGCCGACGGTCGGGCCCTTGGCTAAGCTCTCGACCAGGGCGCGGGCCTCGGTCATCAGGGACCCATCCTCGACGGCCTGCCAGATCAGGCCCCAGTCGGCGGCCTGCTCGGCCGAGAGCGGCATGCCGGTCAGGGTCAGGGCCTTGGCGCGAGCCTCGCCGATCAGGCGGGTCAGGCTCCAGCTCCCTCCGGAGTCGGGCACCAGGCCGATCTTGCAAAAGGCCTGGATGAAGCGTGCGGACTTGGCCGCCAGCACGATGTCGCAGGCGAGCGCGATGTTGGCGCCGGCGCCGGCCGCGACCCCGTTCACCGCGCAGACCACCGGCTTTTCCATCGAGCGGATCAGCCGGATCAGCGGATTGTAGAAGTCCTCTAGCGTCGCCGCGAGATCGAAGGGCTGCTCGGCCGCCGCGGGATCGCGCTCCTCCAGGTCCTGTCCGGCGCAGAAGGCGCGGCCGCTGCCGGTCAGCAGCACCGCCCGGCAGGCGGGATCGGCGGCGGCTTCACTCAGCGCCGCGCGCAGCGCCCGGTGCATTTCCTCGTTGAAGGCATTGAGCTTGTCGGGCCGATTGAGGCTCAGGACGACGGAGCCCTCGCCTGGCTCGACGCTCACCGTTGGCTCGCTCATGGTCGCTGTTCTCCGCCCTTGGGCGCCGGCTCGAGTGGCTTGTGATTGTCGTGTCGAGCTCTCCCTTAGCGAAAAGAGTTGCATAAACCGGCCGGACGGTCAATATTAAGCATCGGTACAAAACGGCGCTTCCGAGAGCGCCGTTCGGACGGGGAGAGCTGACGTGAGCCGTTTCTTCCAGGCGCACCGCGAGACACTGGACGCTGCCTTGGAAGCCGCGCGCCGGCGCGACTACTGGGCGCCCTTCCCGGAAGTGCCGAGCGGCAAGATCTACGGCGAGACCGCCAAGGCCGACGGCGAGGCCGCCTTCGAGGCACGCCGCGGCAAGCCCTTCGCGCTGGCGGACCATCCGAGCGACGGCCGCCAAGTCGGTACCGAGCAGTCGCCCTACGGGCTCGATCTCGACATTACTTATCCGGCGGCCGGCATCGATCAGCTGATCGAGGCTTCGACGGCGGCGGGCCTGGCCTGGGGCCGGGCTTCGGTCGAGGAGCGGGTCGGCGTCTGCCTGGAGATTCTGCAGCGCCTCAACCGGCGCAGCTTCGAGATTGCCAATGCGGTGTCTCACACGACAGGCCAGGCCTTCGTGATGGCCTTTCAGGCCGGCGGTCCGCATGCCCAGGACCGCGGTCTCGAAGCGGTCGCCTATGCCTACGCCGAGATGACGCGCACGCCGCGCAACGCGACCTGGAGCAAGCCCCAGGGCAAGCGCGCGCCGATCGTGCTGGAAAAGGAGTTCCGCCTCGTGCCGCGCGGCATCGCCCTCACGATCGGCTGCGCGACTTTTCCCACCTGGAACGCCTTTCCGGGGCTCTTCGCGAGCCTGGCGACCGGCAATTCGGTCATCGTCAAGCCGCATCCCCGTGCCATCCTGCCGCTCGCGATCACGCTCGAGGTCGGCCGCGCGGTGCTGGCAGAGGCCGGCTTCGATCCCAACGTCCTGCTGCTCGCCGTCGACGCGCCCGGCGCGGAGATCACGAAAGACCTGGTGCGGCGCCCGGAAGTGCGGATCGTCGACTTCACCGGCTCCAACGCCTTCGGCCATTGGCTGCGCGAGAACGCGGGCGACCGGCAGCTCTACACCGAGGAGGC
>JAKSDN010001438.1 GCA_022360075.1 Kiloniellales bacterium
CGGCCTGCTCGGCGACCGGGTCGACGGCGGGACCGGCAACGACACGCTCATCGGCGGGGCCGAGGGCGACCTGCTCATCGGCGGCGCCGGCAGCGGTGCCGACCTGCTCTACGGCGACGCGGGGATCGATCTCGAGAATGCCAGCGGCGGCGCGGACACGCTTTATGGCGGCAGCGGCGGGGACGTGCTTTACGGCGATGCCGGAGGCAATCTAAGCGGGTCCGCGAGGGGCGGCGACGACACGCTGTTCGGCGGGGCCGACGGCGACCTGCTCTACGGCGATGCCGGCGGCATCGACAACGGCCTTGGCGGCGCCGACGTGCTTATTGGCGACGTGGGAGACCCCCCATCCAATTTTAGCGGCGCCGACGACACGCTTTATGGCGGCAGTGGCGCCGACCAGCTCTACGGCGATGCCGAAGGTAACCTAATAGCCTCATCAGGTGGCACGGCCACGGGCGGCGCCGACAGGCTGTTCGGCGGCGATGACGACGACCAGCTCTACGGCGATGCCGGATCCCGCATAGTTGCCTTAGGTGGCACGGTCACGGGCGGCGCCGACACGCTGTTCGGCGGCGCGGGCGTCGACCAGCTTTACGGCGATGCGAGATTGAATCTGTCCGTCGATAGTGGCGCCACGGCGACGGGCGGCGCCGACACGCTGTTCGGCGGCGCGGGCGACGACCTGCTCTACGGCGATACCGGATTCGATCCAACCTTTTTTGTTGGCGGCACGATCGGGGGCGGCGCCGACACGCTGTTCGGCGGCGAGGGCGCCGACCAGCTCTACGGCGATTTCGGCCGCAATATTTCGTCCGGTGCTGCCACGACCACGGGCGGCGCCGACCTGCTCCTTGGCGGTAACGGTGCCGACACGCTCTTCGGCGATGCCGGACGCGACTTAAGGGCCAATGGCGGCACGGCCACGGGCGGCGCCGACACGCTGAGCGGCGGTGCCGGCGCCGATGTGCTCTACGGCGATGCCGGACGCGACCTAGGGATTGCAGGCGTCGGCACGACCACGGGTGGCGCCGACACGCTCCTTGGCGGCAGCGGTGCCGACGTGCTGTACG
>JAKSDN010000592.1 GCA_022360075.1 Kiloniellales bacterium
CGGCCTGCTCG
The DNA here is from genome assembly GCA_022360075.1 of Kiloniellales bacterium. The sequence goes on from JAKSDN010000592.1 coordinate 12, forward strand.
GCGACCGGGTCGACGGCGGGACCGGCAACGACACGCTCATCGGCGGGGCCGAGGGCGACCTGCTCATCGGCGGCGCCGGCAGCGGTGCCGACCTGCTCTACGGCGACGCGGGGATCGATCTCGAGAATGCAAGCGGCGGCGCGGACACGCTTTATGGCGGCAGCGGCGGGGACGTGCTTTACGGCGATGCCGGCGGCAATCTAAGCGGGTCCGCGAGGGGAGGCGACGACACGCTGTTCGGCGGCGCCGACGGCGACCTGCTCTACGGCGATGCCGGCGGCATCGACAACGGCCTCGGCGGCGCCGACGTGCTTTTTGGCGACGTGGAAGGGTCCCTAACCAATGTGAGCGGCGCCGACGACACGCTTTATGGCGGCAGCGGCGGCGACCTGCTCTACGGCGATGCCGAATTTAGACTAAGAGCCTTATCAGGTGGCACGGCCACGGGCGGCGCCGACAGGCTGTTCGGCGGCGATGACGACGACCTGCTCTTCGGCGATACCGGATCCAGCTTAGATGCCTCAGGTGGCACGGCCACGGGCGGTGCCGACACGCTGTTCGGCGGCGCGGGCGTCGACCAGCTTTACGGCGATGCCGGAGTCAGGCTAATTGCCAATTCTGGAGGCACGGCCACGGGCGGCGCCGACACGCTGTTCGGCGGCGCGGGCGCCGACCAGCTCTACGGCGATACCGGATTGGATCCAGACTTCTTTGTTGGCGGCACGGTCATGGGCGGCGCCGACACGCTGTTCGGCGGCGAGGGCGACGATCGGCTCTACGGCGATTTCGGACGCGATATGCGGACCGGCGCTGACACGGTCACGGGCGGCGCCGACAGGCTCGTTGGCGGTAACGGTGCCGACACGCTCTTCGGCGATGCCGGAGGCGACTTAAGGGTCAATGACGGCACGGCGACGGGCGGCGCGGACACGCTCAGCGGCGGTGCCGGCGCCGACGTGCTCTACGGCGATGCCGGAATCGACTTGGTGATGTCAGGCGCCGGCACGACCACGGGCGGCGCCGACACGCTGTTCGGCGGCAGCGGTGCCGACGTGCTCTACGGCGATGCCGGAAACGATATACTGAAGTTCTTCGGCGGCACGGTGACGGGCGGCGACGACAGGCTCTTCGGCGGCGATGACGACGACCTGCTGTACGGCGACGTCGGCGGCAACGACAACGGCTTTGGCGGCAACGACACCCTGGACGGCGGCGCCGGCAACGACACTCTGTTCGGCGGCAGCGGCAACGACAGCCTGATCTACGATGCCGCCGACGGCCTCGTCGACAACTTCGACACGGTGACCGGCGGTGCCGGCGACGACCGCTTCGTGCTGCTCGGCGATGGCGCCAACCCGCGGGACTACGTGGTCGAGAAGGCCGACGACTTCGACGGCAGCCTGCCGGCGGCGGACGTGGCGGTCAGCTTCGATGCGTTCTTCGACGGCCTGCGCGACACCAGCCATCCGACCGGCAGCACCCTGATCGCCCAGCTC
>JAKSDN010001515.1 GCA_022360075.1 Kiloniellales bacterium
GAAGGCCATGTCGCCCTCGACGACTATGGTGACGAGGGGCCCTATGGCGACCATACCGGCTATTACAACGCCGTAGAACCGTTCCCGGTGTTCCGGGTGAGCGCGATCACCATGCGGCGCGAGCCGATCTATCTCTCGACCTTCACCGGCCGGCCGCCCGACGAGCCCTCGATCCTCGGCGAGGCCCTGAACGAAGTCTTCGTGCCGCTGCTGCAGCAGCAATTCCCGGAGATCGTCGACTTCTGGCTGCCGCCCGAGGGCTGCAGCTACCGCATCGCCGTGGTCTCGATCAGGAAGGCCTATCCCGGCCACGCCAAGCGCGTGATGCTGGGCGTCTGGTCCTATCTGCGCCAGTTCACCTACACGAAGTGGGTGATCGTGGTCGACGCCGACATCGACACGCGCGACTGGAAGGACGTGATGTGGGCGCTCTCCACCAACATGGACCCGGCGCGCGACATCACCGTGATCGAGCACACGCCGATCGACTACCTCGACTTCGCCTCGCCCGAGTCCGGCCTCGGCTCCAAGATCGGCCTCGACGCCACCGCCAAGTGGCCGCCCGAGACCAAGCGCGATTGGGGCCGCAAGATCCGCATGACCGACGAGGTGATCGAGAAGATCGACCGGCTGTGGCCCGAGCTGGGGCTGCCGGGGAGCGGGAAGCGGATCTGGAAGTGAGTCTTCGCGCATGACGGCAAGCGCCGGACTCGCCGTAGCCACTGAGCGATTCAAATGACACGGATGAACGGGATGAACACGGATTAGGAGACACTCCGCCCCCATCCGTGTTCATCCCGTTCATCCGTGTCAAACTTGAATCCTAGGCAATCCGCGAACTGGAGACGCCATGCCCACCTACCAAGGCTCCTGCCACTGCGGCGCGGTGCGCTTCGAGATCGAGGCCGAGCTCACCGAGTTCGTGAAGTGCGACTGCTCGATCTGCCGCAAGCGCAATGCGGTCATGGCCTCGGTGCACGAGAGCGACCTGCGCATCCTCGCGGGCGAGGACAAGCTGACGCTCTATCGCTGGAACACCGGCATCGCCAAGCACTACTTCTGCGGCACCTGCGGCATCTACCCCTTCCACAAGCGCCGCACCATGCCCGAGCACTACAGCGTCAACGTCTACTGTCTGGAGGACGCGCCGGTGGATGACGTGCCGGTTGTCGCCGTCGAGGGTCGGAGCCTGAGCCGGGTGGACTACGAGTGACGGCTAGGAGTCCCGGCCAACGATCCTGCGTCCTTCGAGACGGCCGCTGACGCGGCCTCCTCAGGATGAGGACAGTTCTCAATGCCACAAAGACTTCACCTCATCCTGAGGAGCGCCCTACTGGGCGCGTCTCGAAGGACGCACCATGGTCATGCAGCATCGTCCGAAAGCCCAGTCGATTGGACCCACATGCTCTCAGTGCAAGTGCGACTCCTAATGCCACAGACCCTACCCCGGCTTGCGCGCGATCAGCGAAAATGACAGCGGCAGCTGGGCGTCCTGGCCTTCATAGAGCGCGAAGGCTTCGGCGTTGATGTTGTGCGGATACTCGCACAGATGCTCGATCACGAGACCGGTCTTCAGGCAGGCGGTGACGATGTCGGAGAGCTTGTGCACGAACCAGTAGTGCAGCGGCGCGTCGTACCTGGCGTTGCCGTAATAGTCGAGGCTCACCGCCTCGGCGAAGGGCTCGGCCTTGAAGTAGGAGTTCACCGGGCGCATCGGGTCATCGCGCTCGGGCTCGAACATGTTCATGATGGGGTGCTCTTCGTAGGCGAAGTAGGCGCCGCCGGGCTTGAGCAGGCGCGCGACCACCGCCATGAAGGCCTCCAAGTCGGGCATCCAGCCGTACACGCCGATCGTCGTGAAGACCCGGTCGAAGCGGCCGTCGTAGTCGGACGGGATCGCCAGCACCTCGGTCTCGACGAAGTCGCAAGCGAGCCCCGCGATCCCGGCCAGCTCGCGGCCCTGGGCAAGGAACTCGCCGGCCTGATCGAAACCCACGCAGTCGCCGGCGCCAAGGTTCTTCATCGACAGCAGCTCGCGCCCGTTGTTGCAGCAGAGCTGCGCCACGGCCCGGCCCTCGACCCCAAGTTCTCGCCAGATCGCAGCCTCCGTCTCGTCCAGGCAGGAGAAGCCGGGCTTGGCGAAGCCCTCGACCAAGCGCCGGTACTGCGCCGCCGCCTTGTGGTGCGCGGCCGCCGCGTTCCAGGCCTTACGGTTGGCGGCGGTGGCCGATCGCGTGTCCGACATGTCCCCGGTCCTTCATTTGTTTCCCGCGGCCGAATGCAATGCATTCAACGGCATTACGACGAATCCTTGACCAAAGATGCGGGTATGCCTAACTTTCGGTCCATGCGTATCGAGACACGGCGACTTCCGGGGCGACTTATTAGCGCCGCTGCCTGACCAGGTGGCGGTTTTGCGACCGCTTTTCCCTTTTTGCCGACTTAGAGTCTCGATCCCATGTCCATCCAGCCTAGCCGTTCCCGTCAGTGCAAGACCATTCTGCATACCTGCTCCGCGGGTCTCCTCATCCTGCGACTTATCGGCGGCCGCTCGGCCTAGCGGCAGCCGGCGGCTGTAGCCCCGCCGCATTTCCTCGAAACAGAGAAATGCGAGAGCCGGTCCCCTCCCCACCGAGAGGCGGACCGCCCAGGACAGGAGATGAAGACCATGGCTGACATGCCAATCGACAAGTACCGCGCCTTCGAGCCGATCGACCTGCCGGACCGGCAGTGGCCGGGCCGGACCATCACCAAGGCGCCGATCTGGTGCTCGGTCGATCTGCGCGACGGCAACCAGGCCCTGATCGAGCCCATGGACCGGGCGCGCAAGCGCCGCATGTTCGAGATGCTGGTGCGCATGGGCTACAAGGAGATCGAGGTCGGCTTTCCCTCGGCCTCGCAGACCGACTTCGACTTCGTGCGCCAGCTCATCGAAGAGGACCTGATACCCGACGACGTCGTGATCCAGGTGCTGACCCAGGCGCGCGACCACCTGATCGAGCGGACCTACGAGAGCCTGCAGGGCGCCAAGCGCGCGATCGTGCACCTCTACAACTCGACCTCGACACTGCAGCGCCGGGTGGTCTTCGGCCTCGACCGCGACGGCATCACCGAGATCGCCGTAGATGGCGCCAAGCTCTGCCGCGAGCTAACGCCGAGCCTGAAGGGCACGGAGGTCTTCTACGAGTACTCGCCGGAGAGCTTCACCGGCACCGAGCTCGACTATGCCAAGGAGGTCTGCGAGGCGGTACTCGAGGTCTGGCAGCCGACGCCCGAGCACAAGGCCATCATCAACCTGCCGGCCACGGTCGAGATGGCCTCGCCCAACGTCTACGCCGACCAGATCGAGTGGTTCCACCGCAACGTCAAGAATCGCGAGACCATCGTCCTCAGCCTGCACCCGCACAACGACCGCGGCACCGGCGTGGCCGCGGCCGAGCTCGCGGTCATGGCCGGCGCCGACCGCATCGA
>JAKSDN010001326.1 GCA_022360075.1 Kiloniellales bacterium
ACCGAACCCTTCGAGACGCCCGCCAAGGCGGGCTCCTCAGGATGAGGACATTTCTTAATGCTATCAAAGGCTTACCTCATCCTGAGGAGCGCCCTCCAGGGCGCGTCTCGAAGGGTTCGGTACGAACCGCGCGAAGCGCTTGGGGATGATCATGCAGCACCGTCCGAAAGCTCGAGCCAAAATATTCACAAGCTCTCAGGATGAGGACATTACTTAATGCCACCAAAAGTCTACCTCATCCTGGGAGCGCCCGACAGGACGCGTCTCGAAGGGTTCGGTGCGAACCGCGCGAAGCGCTTGGCGATGGTCATGCAGCGCTATCCGAAGGCTCGAGCCAATAGATTCACAAGCTCTCAGGATGAGGAGGAAGGGGCTTAACGCGCACCGAGAAGCAAGGGTCAGAATCAACGACCCACAGTATCAGAGCTCCTTTCCGGCGCGTGCCTGACACTTTGGGTTCGTCCTTTGCCTAGGCCCAGAGGCGTTGGCGCCTACCTGACCAAGCGAGACCAGCGCTGCCGATGCCTCGCCGAGCGGTCCGAATCCCTCCTCACTGTGGGATTCGCCACGACCGTGGCGAGGCGGATCGTCTAAACCCTCCGGTCATTCCACGAAAAGGGACGGATCACGCCCGGCCGGTCTCGGCCGAGGCCGCTCGGGCAAGGCGAGGAATTTTGCCATGAGCGCCATTACCGACGCCCTCCTGAAGGACATCAAGTCCCTCGATCTGGGCCCCTATTACAAAGAGAAGATCTGCATGTTGCCGGTCTCCAAGAACCTGCGCGGCGAGATCGATTTGAGCGATCGCGATCTTCAAAAGTGCCGGCGCCCGGCTTGCGAGACCCTGAAGGCGGTTCATGCCCTGAAGCTCGAGATTCGGACCCATCGGCCTTGCGATGCCGTCGCGGTGCGGCGCCTCGACGGCAAGCTCGACGGCAAGCTGGTGTTCGCCTTCATCGAGGACGGCAATCACCGCGGCTATCATATTGCCCGCTTCGAGTGGAGCTCGGCGAGCTCGGAGCTGCTCGGCCGAATGTCCGGCATCACCAACGCAGGCACGCACCGCGACCCGCTGATGCACTGTGAGCGCTGCGACGACCGCGGGCAAATGGAGGGCCGGCTGGACGCTGTCGTGGTCAAGGGCGACCACAAGGGGTGCCGCGTGCTGGCGAGCTATATGATCGACTTCGACCCCAGTAGCGGCGCGATCAGCACGGCGGTCGAGGGCACGCTGGAAGGCGTGTTGATCTGCGACTGCAAGTGAAGGACGGCCGTTTCAGCCGCCACGCGGGAGTCTGAAGCGACCATTCCCCGCCATAGATGCGGCTGGACGATGCCGGGGACTGAGGGTAGGGGAGGGGCGTTGTTGTGATCATCGCTCGTCCCTTTGCCCCGCATGAGCCTGTCGCCAAAGCTCGCGCCCTCGGCCAAAGGCGTGCCCGCGGGCATCGTCTGGATGCTGGTCACGACCTTCTTCTTCGTCTGCGTCCACACGACCGGCAAGTACCTCGTCGCGCTCTATCCGGTCGGGCAGGTGGTTTGGGGACGCTACGTCTTCCATCTGCTGTTCGCCGCCGTGATCCTGGGGCCGGCGCTGAAACGCGCTGCGCGCACCGAACACCTCAAGCTACAGTTGATCCGCTCGGCGCTCATGTTGGGCGCGAGCGCTTTCTACTTCGCCGGCGTGCAGCTCATTCCCCTGGCCGAGGCCAACTCCATCGCCTCGACGACGCCGATCTTCGTGGTCATGCTGGCCCCGCTGCTGCTGGGCGAGCAGGTCGGGCCGCGACGATGGCTGGGCGTCGCCGTCGGCTTCGTCGGCGCCCTGATCATCATCCGCCCCGGCAGCGGCCTGATGGACTTCGCCGTGATCTTTCTCGTCGCCAGTGCGCTGTGCAACGCGGGCTATCAGCTCACCACGCGCCAGCTCGGCGGCCGCGACGAGCCTTTGACCACCCTGTTCTACACCGCCGCCGTCGGCAGCCTGGCGAGCTCCGCCGCCGTGCCGTTCATCTGGGAGCCGGTCGACGCGAGTGGCTGGATGCTCTTCGCCCTGATCGGCGCCTTCGCCTGCATCGGCCACTTCACGCTGATCAAGGCCTACCAGGCCACAGCCGCCTCGACCGTCGCGCCCTACGGCTACGCCAACCTGCTCTGGGCGGTGGCCTTCGGCTTCGTCGTCTTCGGCGATCTGCCCGACGTGACGACAGTGCTCGGCGCCGGCCTGATCGTCGCCAGCGGCCTCTACATCCTGCACCGCGAGCGCCTCGCCGCCCGGCGGGCGTGAGCGGCGCGACACGAAAAGCCTCCCCTCATCTTCGATAGGCTCGGGGCCTGTGAAGAAAGCGATGATGCGTTGGACTACGATTGTGCGTCCTTCGAGACGCCCGCTAAAGCGGGCTCCTCAGGATGAGGACTTCTCTTTGTGCCACAAAGACTTTTCTTCATTCTGAGGAGCGCCGGCCAGGGCGCGTCTCGAAGGACGCACCATGGTCCTGCTGCGCGACCTAAGGGCTGGACCCTATAAGCTCTCGAGCTCTCAGGACGTGGGCGATGGCGGCCTTCGTCCCGCAGGAAAACACTCAAGTGTCGGCCGGCATGCGATCAGGCCGACATCACAGATCGATGCTGAAGCGCTGAATCGTGCGCTCCCATTTGGTCTCGTGGTCCCGGTCGAAGACCACGGCCTGGTCCGACGCGACGTCGCCCCAATCGCCGCGCGCCATCTCCGCTTCGAGCTGGCCCGGCGCCCAGCCGGAATAGCCGAGAACCAGCAGCGCCTGGCGGGGGCCCGCACCCTCGCCGATGCGGTGGAGAATCTCCGGATCGGACGTCACCGCGACTCCCTGGCTGACGATCATCGACTGCTCGACCACCACGTCGGAGGAGTGCAGGAGAAAGGGCTGATTCGGTTCCACGGGCCCGCCGGCATGGACCCGCAGGCTTCCTTCCATGCCCTCGCCCTTAAGGCCCAGCCCCGTCATCACCTGGGAGAGCGGCATCTCGCCGAGAGGCCTGTTGATCACCAGCCCGAGCGCGCCGGTCTCGTCGTGCTGGACCATGTAGATCACGGTACGGGCGAAATTCGGGTCACGCATGCCCCGCGCCGCCACCAGAAAACGCCCGGCCAAAGAGGGCGCCGGCACGGCCTCGACTCGGGCCGAGCCCGCCGGCTGTGTCCAGGTGAGCAGGAAGAGAAAACTGGCTCCGGCGGTCAGAATGAGCGCCTGGCGGGCAAGGAAGGGCGGTAGCCGAAACATTATGAGCTGGCCTTTCAATGGCGCGGTCACTGAAAGGACTCAGCATAGCAGAAACCATGTCTGCCTACCGCCCGGCGACGTGCAAGGGCATTCGCGGCCAAGGCTGTGACCGATCGGTCGGGATGGCCCTTCTGGCTGGGCCATCCCGACCTCTCTGTCATTACTGGAAGGCTCGCTTGAGCGGCTTGATGTGCTGAAGGACGAGAAGATCAAAGGCCAAGACCGTCAGAAGAGTAAGCCCGACCAGCGGAAACGCGAGAGACAGAAAGAGCATGAGGAAGAGCGCCCCCTTCCAGAGCGGCAGATCGCTCGGCAAGGGCGGGGCCACCAGGTGGCTCGCTCCTCTCGGTCGGCGCGCCCACCACATGACGATCCCGGACACGCAAAGGAAGATCACCGTCACGCAGAACAGGCCGTTCAGGATGCTGTTCCAAAGACCCATGTCGCCCTGGTGGAGCGCGATGCCCACGGCCATGCTCTTTGCCATCAGCGAATAGTCGTCGAAGGTCACTTCGGCCAGGATCTTGCCGCTGTACTGGTCGACGTGAACCGTCCGGTCGCCGGTCGGCTGTTCGGTGTCGCCGTCCATGGAATCGGCGGAGAGCGTGAAGACGCCGGCGTCACCGTCGGGTAGATTGATCCGAAACTGCGGCCCGAAGCCAATCGCGTAGCCGAGTTGCGTGATGGCGTTCAGGTTCACGGCCGTCCCACCGGAAATCCCTTGAACCCCGGCGTCCGAACCCGACAGCGGCATCTTCGTCTGTTCCAGGCCCCACGGCACCTCCTTGATCGCACCGTGGTTCATCGCTGCGTGGGTCGTATCGGAAAGCGGGACGTCATCCCATTTCTCCGCCGGGAAGCTGCTCCAGGCTTGGACGAACTTGCCGCCCCAAATTCCGGCCCACGCCAGCCCGGACAGGAGGAAAAAGATGAGCACGATCGAGATGTAGAAACCGATCGTCGCGTGCAGGTCCTTCCAGAACGCGCGCCCCTTGAGGCCGAGCCGCGGGACAAGGACTCCGGCGATCCCGGTGCCGCGCGGCCACCAAAGATACAGACCCGTGACCACCATCACGATGGCCAGCCCGGCCGCGATCTCGATCAGCCGGTCGCCGATATCTCCGATCAACAGCTCGCCGTGGATGTCGCTCGCGAAATAGTACCAGGTCGAGTCCTTGTTGACCGTGCTCAGGACGGCGTTGGAGTAGGGATCGACCGCCACGATCACTGTCCCGGCATCGCTTTGGACCTGGACGAGCGCGGTGCGGTCCGGGGCCGGCGGGGGCATGTACTGGCTTACCCGACCATCGGGGACGACGGCCTGCGCCGCTTCCACGTGAGCGCTGGGCAGCGTCATTTCGCCGCTCGGCGTCACGTGAAGCCGCTCGCCGAAGCGGGTCTCGAAGGTATTGAAATAGACCATGATGAGGCCCGTGACGGCCAACATGAGAAGAAAGGGGACGACGTACAGGCCGGAATAGAAATGCCATCGCCACGCCGCGAGGTAGAGCTTCTTCGCCCGCGATGAGTCGTCGATCGTCGGCGAGCCGGCGGTCTTGCCGGGCCCCGGTAGCGTCGTGTCAGCCACGGTGATTCCTCTCTCGTGTTCGGTCTGGCGAGCGCGGCCGCTCTCGGCGGCGCGCCATGATCGGGGTTGCCGCGACACATCCCCGGGATGAGGGGCGCGTGTCGTGGTCAATGCGGAGAAACGGCTTGCGAGCCTGCCTTGGGCCACGCCGAAGCGTGGCGGCGGCTCAGACCGGGATCAGCTCGGGGGTGCGCGTTGCCGGCTGCTCGTGGTGAGGGCTTGCGTCCTGAAAGACGTCTCGCGCGCCTGATAGGTGACGGAAACGTAATGGACGGGGGTCCCGAGCGTGCCGCAGGGCGGGTTGTCCAATCCCGGTGCGACAGTCAGGCGGCAGGCTTCACAACCCATTGTCGAGGGCGTGGCGCTATCGTCTTCTCCGCCGACAGAGCAAATAACCGGGACGGTGCCGTCCGGCAGCGCGTAAGCCGAGTAGTCGACGGGCACCGCGGCTCGGACCGGGAGCGAATGGCCGAAAGCGTTGACGACAGACGCAAGGAAGAAGGCGATCGCTGTCGCCAATCGAAGCCGCTTGTTTCGAACCGCGATCGCCATGCCGCACGATAGATCGAAGCGCGGAGGCCGGTCAATCTAAGCCGTCAGGCTTACCAGGAATCTGACCGCCACCAACGCGAGGAACGTCGCGCGGGCGAGCTCGAGCTTGCGCCTGGAGATCCCATGCGCGATGCGCACGCCGATTGGGGCGGCAGCGAGGCTGGCCGGGACGACGGCCAGCGCGCCCAGGTCGCCGGCCAGCGGCACCAGCTCGCCTAGGGGGATGTGGAGATCCGCCGTGTCAGTGTCCTCTGCGGAAGAAGTCTCGAAGCTCGCCGGCGGGGAGCATATCGCGGATGAAGGTGAAGCCACCCTGTTCCCGCATCTCGCGGGCGGCATTCACGAAGGCCGCGAGGGCCACGCGCGACAGCGCGCCGCCGACGGAGACGCGGCGCACGCCGGCTGCCGAGAGCTGCTCGAGGGTGATCGAGGGATCGGCGAAGCCCATGACGACGTTCACCGGCTTGCCGACGGCCGAGACGACCCTGCGGATGGTGTCGAGATCCTTCGTGCCGGGCGCGTAGAGCACGTCGGCGCCGGCCGCCTCGAAGGCCTGCAGGCGGCGGATCGTGTCGTCCAGGTCGTCGCGGCCGTGCAGCAGGTTCTCCGCCCGCGCCGTCAGCACGAAGGGAAAAGGCAGCGCGCGGGCCGCCTCCACCGCCGCCTGCACGCGCTCGACGGCGAGGTTGAAATCGTAGATCGGCTTATCGCGGTCGCCGGTGAAATCCTCGATCGAGCCGCCGACGACGCCGGCTTCCGCCGCGCGCCCGATCATCTGGGCCGCCGCGCGCGGCGCGTCGGCGAAGCAGTTCTCGAGATCCGCGCTGACCGGGAGGTTCGTTGCGGCGGCGATCGCGCGGCAGTTCTCGAGAACGTCCTCGCTCGTCACCACCGCATCGCGGCGGCCGAGCATGTTGGCCACGCCGAAGCTGGTCGTCGCCAGGGCCTCGAAGCCGATCGCGGCGAGGATCTTCGCGGTTCCGGCGTCCCAGGGGTTCGGGATGATGAAAGCCTCCGGGCGCTCGTGCAGCGCTTGGAACGTCCTCGCCTTTTCCTCTTGCGTAGTCATTTCTCCTCTCTGTTTCGACGTGGACGCCGGCGTCAATCCAACGCAACGATCTTCGGCTCGCAGCGGACCGGGAAATTCACCGAGCTGGCAATGAAGCAGTTCGCGTGCGCTGGATGATGCAATTCATGCGCCTTCTGCCGGTCACTCTCCGCGGTGATCGTCACGACCGGCCGTAGCACCACGTTCGTGAAACGCCCGCCGCCGGTCCGCTCTTCCGCCATTTGACCCTGCGCCTCGTCGCGATAGTCGACGACGGTCACGCCGGCCTTGGCGCAGAGGTGGAGATACCAGAGCATGTGGCAGGCCGAAAGCGAAGCCACCAGAAGATCCTCGGGGTTGTAGCGCGAAGGGTCGCCCTTGAAGGCCGGATCCGAAGAGCCCTGGATCGGCGGCTTGCCCACGCAGGAGATCTCGTGCTGCCGGCCGTAGGCCTCGTAGGACGAGGTCCCATCGCCGAGATTGCCCGTCCAAACGATGCTCGTCGCGTAGTCGTGCAGGCGTACTGCCGATTTGTCTGCTGGCCGTGTCATGGCGAACTCCTTGCTGTGCAATTCGTCAATCCTGCGCCGCCTGTCCGGTCGGCGTCGATGCCCCCGGCGGCCGCTGCGCGTGCGCCTCGAGCAGGCATCCGGTGGGTCAGAAATGACGACAAGGAATCGATTTGTCTAATGCATAGTGCTAAATCATAGCATCAGCTAAACTGATGCTATGGATATCGACGAAATTCGGACCTTCGTGACGATCGCCGAACTTGGCGGCTTTACGCGTGCCGCCGAAAAGCTGCACCGCTCGCAGCCGGCGATCAGCCGGCGGATCAAGCTGCTCGAAGAGGAGCTTAGGGCTCCCCTGCTTGAGCGCGTGCGCGGCGGCGTTCAGCTCACCGAGGCCGGCCGCGCTTTCCTGCCCCACGCGGAGGCCATGCTCGCGGCGATGCGCGACGGCCGGGAGGCTGTCCGGGCGATGCTGCGGGAGGAGCGTGGCACGCTTTCGCTGGCCTTGGTTGGCACGCTCGCCGACACGCGGATCGTCGAGGTGCTGCGCGACTTCGCCCGTCTGTCGCAGGGCGTGCGGCTGGAGCTGCAGACCGCGAGCAGCCGCGAGGTCAGCGACCTGGTAAGGCGCGGCGAGGTGACCTTGGGGCTTCGCTACTTTCCGGACGACAACCCGGACCTCGTGTCGGAATCCGCCGGGACCGAGGCGGTCCGCGTCGTCGTCTCCGGCGAGCACCGGCTCGCGGGCCGGCGCCTGCGCAATGCCCGTGAGCTGCACGGCGAAGCCTGGGTCGGGTTTCCCGTGGCCCGGGCCGAACCGGAGTCGCACGGGCACCTCTTGCAGCGCCAGCTCGCGGCGGCCGGCCTGATGGAGGCACAGATCACGCCGGTCGACAGCCTCACCGCGCAAAAGAGGCTGGTCGAGGCGGGCTTCGGCGTCGCCTTGATGCCGGAAAGCAGCATTCGCGAAGAACTGCGGCTCGGCAGTCTGGCGACCGTCGATGTGCCGTCGCTGCGCACCGCCGTGCCGATCGCGATGATCCATCGCAAGCGCGGCTTTCTGAGCCCGGCCGCCAAGGCGCTGCGCGACTTGATCAAAGCCGAGTCGCGACGCCTGTAAGAGCCTGACCGTAAATGGTTGGAATCGGAACCGACGCTTAGCGAATGCCACTGACAGACTGTCATTGCCGGACTTGTTGCGTAAGAGGGGCAAAAGTCCGAGCAGCGTTGCGGTATCGAGCGATGGTAGCGCTTTCTGGTCTCGGCTGCATTACTGGTATGCGTGCTTCGAGACGCCCCTTCGGGGCTCCTCAGCATGAGGACAGGTTTTTGATGGCATTAAGATTGGACCTCATGCTGAGGAGCGCTCGACAGAGCGCGTCTCGAAGCACGCAGGCTCTTCATCCAGCGCTCCAAGCCTCTTGCCGTTCCTGTCGCAGA
>JAKSDN010000576.1 GCA_022360075.1 Kiloniellales bacterium
ATCGCCGATCTGACAATCGAGTTCGGCGGTTTGCTGGCGGTCGACTCGCTGACGTTTTCGGTCGAGCCGGGCGCCTGCGTCGGCCTCGTCGGGCCGAACGGTGCCGGCAAATCGACGCTGATCCAGGCGATCAACGGCTTCGTCAAGCCGTCCAAAGGCCGCGTCGCGCTGCTGGGCCGAGACGTGACCGGGGCGCGGCCGGAGCAGGTGGCCGCGCTCGGTCTCGGCCGCACGTTCCAGACCAGCCGCGTCTTTCCCGCTCTCACCGTCCTGGAAAGCGTGCTGATCGGCGTGCACCGCCAGCTCCTGGCGGAGGCCGCGCGGGACTCGCACCTCGCGCCCTTCCGCGAGATGGCGGCGGCACTTCTCGGCACGCCCGGCTATCGGCGGCGTCAGCAGGAGCTTGTCGCGGAGGCGGAGCGGGTCATGCGCCTGTTCGGCGATCGCCTTTGGGACCGGCGCAACGACCAGGCCCACACCCTGTCCTATGCCAACCGCCGCAGGCTCGACATCGCCCGCGCCCTGGCCGGCGCGCCGAAGGTCCTGCTTCTCGACGAGCCGACCGCGGGCATGAACCCAAGCGAGAGCCTCGAGCTGGCCGATGTCCTGGCGCAGGTCCGCGCGGCCCTGCCGGAGACCGCGATCGTGATGGTCGAGCACAAGCTGGAGGTGGTCCGAAAGCTCGCCGACCGCTGCGTGGTCATGAACCAGGGACAGCTCGTCATCGACGCGCCGCCCGAGGAGGCGCTGGCCGACCCGAAGGTGGCCGAGGTCTATCTCGGCCGGCGCAGCGGGACCCGGGACAGCGCGCGGACGCCTGCGCTCGCCCTGGCCGAGCCGAAGGAAGCGGCGGAGGGCGTGCGCTCCGTGGCGGCGCTCGACGGCGCGAACGTGTTCTACGGCGCGATCCAGGCGCTTTTCGACGTGACGGTCGAGGTCAAGGAAGGCGAGGTGGTCTCGGTCCTGGGCGGCAACGCTTCCGGCAAGTCGACCACGCTCAAGACCCTGCTCGGCCTCGCCCAGGCCCGCCAGGGCGGCGTGCGCCTGTTCGGCGAGGACGTGCTTGGCCGCTCGACCGCCGAGCGGATCGCCTTGGGCGTGGCGTCGATCCCCGAGGGACGGCGCATGTTCGCGGAGATGAGCGTCGCCGACAACCTGCTGATCGGCGCCTATGCCCGCCGCCGCCAAGCGAGCTTCGATGCGGCGGAGGCCTTGGAGAGCGTCTATGAGGCCTTCCCCTGGATCGCCGAGCGGCGCCGGCAGCTCGCCGGCACGCTCTCCGGCGGCGAGCAGCAGATGGTCGCCCTGGCGCGTGCCTGGCTGCGCCGCCCGAAGCTGCTGTTCGTCGACGAGCCTTCGATGGGCCTCTCCCCCGCGATGGTCGACCGGGTCTACGAGGTGCTCTGGACCTGGAAGGAATCGGGCCTGCCGATCCTCATGGTCGAGCAGAACGCCAACCGCGCGCTGGAGCTCGCCGACAAGGTCTATGTGCTCCAGAACGGCCGCATCGTGGTCCAGGGCGAGGCCGCCGAGCTGCGCAACGACCCGGCGATCAAGCAGGCCTACCTCGGCGGCTGAGCAAAGCCGTCACGCCGGCCAGGCCTCGCGGCGGATCGCATCGAGGAAGGCGGCGAGCGCCGGGGCGTGGCGGCGGCCGGCGACGGTGACGACCTCGACGCTGCGGTAGAGCGCCGGCTCGGCGAGCGGCCGGTAGGCCAGATCGGCGATCATGATCGAGTGCTCCGGAACCATGCAGACGCCCATGCCGGCCTGCACCATGGTCTGGATCCAGTCCTCGCGCTCGCTGCGGTAGGGCACCTCGATCTCGACGCCCCGCTCCTCCAGCAGCTCCATCCAGATGCTGCCGAACTCGCAGTTCAGCCGGTCGAGGTAGCGCTCGCCTTGCAGCGCGCGCACCGGCACCTCCTTGAGCTGGTCGAAGCGGTGACCCGTCGGGAAGGCCACGACCATGCGCTCGCGGTAGAGCGGCAGGCAGTCGAAGCGTTCGTGCAGCGGCGTCGGCAGGCCGAGCAGCGAAACGTCCAGCGCGCCGTCGAGCAGGCAGTCGGTGAGCCGCTCCGGCGTGGTCTCCTGCAAGACCACCTCGATGCCCGGCTGCTCGCGCTGGAAGCGGGCGAGGAAGCCCATCAGCCGGGCCGGGCCGATCGTGCACATGACGCCGAGGTTCAAGCGCGCCTTTTCCAGGCCCAGGACCTGGCGCGCCATCGCCTTGGCCGCCTGGGCCTGGTCGCTCACCTGGCTCAGGCGCTCGCGCATGACCCGGCCGAGCTCGGTCAAATGCGTGTGGTTGCGCTCGCGCCGGAACAGCGGCCCGCCGAGCTCCTCCTCCAGGCGGTGAATGGCGCGGGTCAGAGCCGGCTGGCTGACGCCGCAGCGCTCGGCCGCGCGGGTGAAGTTCAAGGTCTCCGCGACCGCGAGGAAGTAGCGGATCTGATGGAATTCCATGCCCCTGCGGTTCCCTCGATGCCGGATCACCCAGCGATGAGCCGATCTTAGACCCGGCGGGCGGGCACGAAAACGCGGCCGGCCAAGAAACCAATACCCACAATGCATGAAAACGCGAACCAAACGGCATTTCAGTCGGACGGGATGGATCGCCATTCATAGGACTGCGGTTCGAATGTCACCGCGGGCTACAGGAGATCACCATGCCCTTTCGCATCAGACATCCCCGTGAGGCCGCG
>JAKSDN010000940.1 GCA_022360075.1 Kiloniellales bacterium
GGTGTTGAACCACTGCGGCGAGTTGGGCGCGGCCATCTGGCGCGCCAGCATGAAGCGCATCTCGTCGTAGTAGGCGCGCGCGTCCGCCTCGCTGTCGAAGTAGCCGGCCTTCCAGCCCCAGTAGGTCCAGGTTCCGGCGAGCCGATGGAAGACCTGCTTGGCGCTGCTCTCGCCGCCGAAGCGATCGCCCTCGTCGAGCTTGGCGAGGGCCGCCTCGTCGGGCACCGAACGCCACAGCCAGGAGGGGACCGCGTTCTCCTCGACTCGCTTCAGCTTGAGCGGGACGCCGGCCTTGCGGAAGTACTTCTGCGCGAGCACGTCGCAGGCGACCTGGCTCCAGCCCTCGGGTACCTCGATGTTCTCGGCCTGGAAGACCAGCGTGCCATCGGGATTGCGGATCTCACTCGAGGTGCGCCGGAAGGCGATCGACTCGTACAGGTCCTTGCCGGTCTCGGTGAAATGCCGTGCAATCCTCATGCTCTCTGCCCCCAGTTGAGATGTCTCTATTGCCACCGAAAATCGACGCCGACTCCGGCTTCGAAGCGCCTTTAGGCCCGTCGCTAGTGGCAAGGAGGGAGTAAACCACAAGATCTTGTGTGACTCAAGATGTAGATGAAAACACGCGGACTTAGGCCCCAGATCTGGTATGGGGATGTTAACGTTTCGTTAGGAATTTCGGCCGCGGCCGCCTCTCGCGGCCTGGCGAGCCCGAAAGGCGAGACCTAGGCCGATGACAAAGCTCAAGGTTTGCTGCATCGCCTCGGAGGCGGAGGCCGAGTTCGCCATCAACCAGGGAGCCGACGCGCTGGGGCTGGTCTCGGCGATGCCGAGCGGTCCGGGCGTGATCGAGGAGGAACTGATCGCGAGAATTGCGGCGCGGGTCCCGGCCCCTGTGGATAGCTTCCTGCTGACTTGCGAGACCGAGGCAGCGGCGATCGTCGCGCAACTGCGCCGTTGCGGCACCACGACCGTGCAGCTGGTCGATGCGGTGGCACCCTCGGCCTATGCCGCGATCCGCCGGGCATTACCGGACCGCCGGA
>JAKSDN010001186.1 GCA_022360075.1 Kiloniellales bacterium
CCTGGTCGTCGACATGGGCGGCACGACGTTCGACGTTTCCGCCATTCGGGACGGCCGCCTCATCGTCAGCCAGGAGGCGACGATCGGCTATGACATGCTGGGCATCTCGAAGATCGATGTCCGTTCGGTGGGGGCTGGCGGTGGCAGCATCGCCCATGTCGATGCCGGTGGCATGCTCCATGTGGGGCCGCAGAGCGCTGGCGCCGTGCCGGGGCCCGGCTGCTATCTGCGCGGTGGCGACCAGCCGACGGTCACCGATGCCAATGTGGTCCTCGGCATCATCGACCCGGACAACTTCCTCGGCGGGACCATGAAGCTCGACCGGGCCGCCGCCGCCCGCGTCGTCGAGCCCTTGGCCAAGCGCTTGGGCCTGTCGTTGGAGGACGCGGCCTATACCATCTACACGACCTCGAACAACGTCATGGTCGGCGCGATCGAGGAGATCACGGTCAAGGAGGGTATCAATCCTCGCGACAGCTATCTGGTCGTCGGCGGCGGTGCGACCGCGGCCCACATCTGTGAGATCGCCACGGAGCTCGGCATCGACCGAATCATGATCCCGCGTTTCGCCTCGGGCCTGTCAGCCTATGGCGGCTTGATCTCCGATATCAAGTGGGAGGAGCAGCGTACGGCCATCACCGACAGCGATCGTTTCGATCATAGCCGGGTCAACAGTGTGCTCGAGGACATGCTGGCCGCGGGAGCGAACTTTTTGGATCGCGCCGGCGTTCCGGAGGCCAGGCGCCGCTTCGAGTTCGCCTATATGGGCCGCTATCGCTATCAGTCGTGGGAGATCGAGGTACCGCTCGAGGTGAGAAACGAGGGCCTTGGGCAGGAGGACCTCGAGAAGCTGGTGGCCGACTTCCATGCGATGCACGAGCGGATCTATTCGGTGAAGGCCGAGGGTGATGTCGTCGAGTTCACGACCTGGAAGGTTCGGGCAATCGGTGAGAAGCAAGCCCGCGCGACGGCGCCCGGCAGCAGCGCGCGTCACGACAAGCCGAGACCGGAGAGCCGCCGCCAAGTCTACTTCCGCGAAAGAGGCGGACTGTTCGACTGCCCGATCTATGCCGGCGGCGCCATTGAAGCGGGCCAGATGATCGAGGGTCCGGCGGTGATCGAGGAGCCGACGACGACGATCTACCTGACGGCGAGCGCATGTGCCACCATGGACGGGCAGGGGAACTATCGGATCGAGCTGTCCTGAGCGGTTAGCGGTTTGCCGTTCAGCGTCCGGCCGCAGCCAACGGCGCTAGGGTCGCGAAAGGTCGATGCCGTCGCGGCGGCATTCCTCGTGCACCGCCAGGATGGCACGCTTCAGCCCGGCCACCAGCTCCTCGATGTTGTCGTCGGTGAAGATCAAGGGCGGTGACATCGCGATAACGTTGCCATGCGGTAGGGCTCTGACGATGACGCCCTCTTCATAGCCGCGCTTCATCACACGTAGCCCGAATTTGTGGGTCGGATCGATGACTGCCTTGGTCTTTTTGTCAGCCACCAGCTCGACACCGATCATCAGACCTCGGCCTCGAATGTCACCCACCAGGGGATGGTCGAAGAGCTCTTCGCCGAGCCGCGTTCTCAGCCGCTCGCCGGCGCGGGCGGCGTTGCCGACCAAGTCCTCGCGCTCGATGATCTCGAGGTTGGCCAGCGCCGCGGCGGCGCAGGTGGGATGGGCCGAGTAGGTGAAGCCGTGGCCGAAGCTCGCCATCTTTGGGGCCGTGTCTTCGAGCACCTGCCAGACCTTCTCGCCGATCGCGCTTGCCGAGATCGGCAGATATCCGCTGGAGAGGCCCTTGGCCATCGTGATGATGTCGGGTCGGATGTCGAAGCTGTCCGAGCCGAACTTGTCGCCGGTCCGCCCGAAGCCGCAGATCACCTCGTCGGCGATCATCAGGATGTCGTGGCGGTCCAGCACCGCCCGAATGGCCGGGAAGTAGCCGGCCGGCGGCACCAGCACGCCGCCTGTGCCCATGATCGGCTCGGCGATGAAGGCCGCCACGGTCTCGGCTCCTTCGCGCGCAATGGCCGCTTCGAGCGCCTGCGCGCACCGGATGCCGTAGGCTGCATAGGTTTCTCCGTCGGGGCAGCGATAGCGGGTGGGGGCCGGGATGAAGGTGAAATCGTGGAGTAGCGGCGCGTAAAAATGCCGGGCCAGAGGCCGCCCCGACGCCGAGAGCGCTGCCAGCGTATTGCCGTGATACCCCGGCCTGCGGGCGATGATCTTGTACTTGCCGGGATGCCCGGCCTCCACCCAGTACTGCCGCGCCAGCTTGATGGCTGCCTCCGTAGCCGCCGAGCCGCTGCTGAGAAAGTACACCTTATTCAACGCAGCCGGCATCACCGCGCCCAGCTCCCGCGCCAGGGCCTCGACCGGTTCATTCGTAAAGTGCTTGCCATTGACGTAGGCCACCTTGCGCGCCTGCGCCGCCATCGCCTCGGCAATCTCCTGAACCCCGTGCCCCACATTGACCACCAGCGCCCCCCCTGATCCGTCGAGATACTGTTTGCCCGCCTCATCATATAAATAAACGCCTTCCCCTCGAACGATCTGCGGCAACGCCGCCGTCAGCTTCCGATAAAAAACATGCCCCTTGGGGAATCGATAATCCATCTTATTGATTCCTCCCTGCGCGCTCCATCACGTTTTGCAGCGCGTCGAGCGGCAAGGCCCCCGCCGTCCGGCCATCGCGCCCGGTGAGCGTCGTTGCCTTGAAGAGCGCGTTCAGGATCGACTCGGCGGCGGCCTCGGTAGCGGCGGTGTAGAGCGCCGAAGCCTGTGCGTCGGGCAGAACGGACAGGCGATACTCCTTGCCGTCATTCGGAGAACGCACGGCGAGGCCGGTCGAGAAAGCCAGCGCCATCCCGGCGTCGTCCGGATTGGTTAAAGAGCCCG
>JAKSDN010000877.1 GCA_022360075.1 Kiloniellales bacterium
CTGATCGGCGATACGGTGAACCTGGCCCAGCGCCTCGAAGCCCTGGGCAAGGAGGTCGCAAGCGACGGCCCCGACGGCGAGGCGGATGTCGTCATCCTGTTGAGCGCGGAGACCAAGGCGCGGCTGGACAGCGGTTTCCGATTGGAGCCCCTGGGCGACCGCCAAGTCCGCGGCCGCGGCGCACCGCTGGCGGTCTACCGGCTCTTGACGTGACGGCGTAAGAGCCTTTGCGACAAATCGGGCACAATCCTAAGGCACGAGAGGACGTAAGTGTTGGTCGTTTGGGACAAGCACTGAGCGTCCTTCGAGACGCCCTCTTCGAGGGCTCCTCAGGATGAGGGATTTTCTTGGTGCCATCCTCGATTGACCTCATCCTGAGGAGCCCGCATTAGCGGGCGTCTCGAAGGACGCACGGCAGGAAAGCAGCGAACCTCTGCTTACCACTCGGATCCGGGAGTTTCACTGACGGCCCGGACTTCCACCCTCCTATTTCTTGACGGAGTCACCCGCGCCGTAGCGCAAGAGGGCCTCCCGAGCGGCAGCGATGGCCGGGTTGGCGCTGCGATCGCGGCGCCAGACGACGATCAACTGGCGCGACAGCAGGGGTGAGAGACCAATAACCTGCAGCAGGCTCTGCTCGACCTCTTCGGCGACCGCCATCTCGGAGATGATCGACCAGCCGAAGCCCGATCGCACAAAAGACTTCTGCGCCTCGGCGGAGCCGATCTCCAGGACCTTCGGCGCCGGCGCGGCCGAGCGGTTCAGCCAGCCATCGACGATGCCGCGGATCGTGCCGCCGCGCTCATAGAGAATCAGCCGCCGGCCGCTCAGATCCTGCGGCCGCAGGCTCTTGCGCCGGATCTCGGCCTCGGCCGGGGCGATGCAGACCAAACGATCCAGAAAGAAGAGCGCTTGCTCGAGCCGGGGGTCCGTGACCGGCGCCGTCAGGATCGCGATGTCGAGCGAGGCCTCGACCAGCTTCGGCACCAGGTCGGGCGTGTTGCCGTTGACGGTGGCGATCTCTATCCCCGGATGGCGCTGCTCCAGGCCTGCGAGGATGCCCGGCAGGAGATAGGTCGTGGCCGTGGCCCCGGCGCCGATCACGACGCGGCCGGTGACCGCGTCCTGCATGCCGGCGAGCGCCTGCAGCGTGCCGTCGAGCTCGTCGAAGATCCGCGCCGCGCAGGCGATTAAGCGCTCGCCCTCTGGCGTGGCCCGGGTTGTCTTACCGATGCGCTCGACCAGCCGCAGGCCGGTCTCCGTCTCGAGCTGGCTGATCTGTTTGCTGACCGCGGGCTGGGTGAGAAAGAGCTCGTGCGCCGCCTCGGAGTAGCTGCCGGTCTTGCAGACCACCTGGAGGGCGCGCAGGCGCGACAGCGACGGCAGTGGCCGAATCATATGAAAAATGGTAATGATAGAGAGAATAATTATCAATTTTTGTTTTTTCTTCGCCGGCCCTATCTGTTCACAAGATCGTTGCAGGCAGGGCCAAGGAGGGCCAGGCGATGAGGGCGTGCAGGATGGAGGACGACACGGCCGCGTGCCGGTCCGCCAGCTCGACGAGGCGGGGCGCCACGGCCGGCTTGACGATCCGCGCGATGACCGCCGACGACGCCGAGGCGGTGCTGCGGATCTACCAGGAAGGGATCGACACGGGCCAGGCAACCTTCGCCCCGGCCGCGCCGGACTGGCAGACCTGGGACACCGATCACCTGCCGCACAGCCGGTTGCTCGCGCTGCTCGACGGCCGGCCGGTCGGCTGGGCCGCGCTGTCTTCGGTCTCGGGACGCGCGGTCTATCGCGGCGTCGCAGAGAGCAGCGTCTACATCGCCCGCGAGGCCTGGGGCCGGGGTATCGGCCGGCGCCTGCTCGCCGCCCTGATCGCGGCCTCGGAGGCGGCCGGCGTTTGGACGCTCCAGGCGGGCGCCTTTCCCGAGAACGCGGCCAGCATCGCCCTGCACGAGAAGGCCGGCTTCCGCGTGGTGGGCTTGCGCGAGCGGATCGGCCTCATGGAGCACGGCCCCTTCGCCGGACGCTGGCGCGACGTGGTCTACATGGAGCGGCGCAGCAAATTCGTCGGCAACGAATGACGCCGCGGCCGCCTTCGGCCAGCTTCACACCCGCTTCCGATACCTTGCGGCTGGTCTGGCCGCTGTCCGCGGCGCAGCTCGTCTCCTGGGGCACGATCTACTACAGCTTCACGCTCTTTCTCGAGCCGATGGAGCGCGACCTCGGCCTGGCGCGCACCGAGCTGACCGGCGCGCTCACCCTCGGGCTTCTGGTTGCCGGCCTCTGCTCCCTGCCGGTCGGCGCCCTGATCGACCGCGGCCACGCCCGCCTCTTGATGACCGGGGCCTCTCTCTTCGGCGGCCTGTTGCTGCTGGCCTGGTCCGGGGTCGAGACGACAGCACCGTTCTTCGCGATCTGGATCGGCCTCGGTCTGGTGCTCTCGGCGACGCTCTACGAGCCAGCCTTCGCCGTGCTCGTGCGCGCGCTCGGCGAGCGGGGCCAGCGCGGGGTCGCGACCATGACCCTGATCGGCGGCTTCGCCAGCACGCTGTTCATCCCGCTGACGCATTTGCTGATCGAGACCCTGGACTGGCGCGGCGCGCTCGTCGCGCTGGCCTTGCTGAATCTCGCGCTCGCGACGCCGATCCACGCCCTCGCGCTGCGCGGCGACGCGCGTCGGCCGGCCGTCGAGCCGACCGGCGAATCGGGGCGGGCCCCGATCGCGTCCGCGCTGCGCCGACCGACCTTTTGGTGGCTGAGCCTCGCCTTCACGGCCGGCTTCTTCGCCGTCTCCGCCGTCGTCTTCCACGTCGTCCCCCTGCTGGCCGAGCGCGGCTATGCCGTCGCGCTCGCCGTCTCGGCCATCGCGCTGTTCGGCCCGGCCCAGGTCGCGGGTCGCGTCGTCGTCACACTTGTCGTGCCCGGCATCGGCCTGCTCGCGGCCGGCTGCACGGCGCTCGGCCTGCCGGCCCTCGGGTTCCTGCTGGTGCTGCTGGGCCCGCAGAGCTTCTGGACCATCGCGCTCTTCGCTATCGCCCTCGGCGCCGGCAACGGCATCATGACCATCGTGCGCGCCCAGGCCGTCGCCGAGCTGATCGGCCGCGCCGGCTTCGGCGCCGTCAACGGCGCCCTCAACGCCCCCATCAGCGCCGCCCGCGCCTTGGCGCCTTCCGCCGCCGCCGCGATCTGGGCCGCGACCGGCGGCTACACGCCGGTGCTCTGGGCGCTGGCGGGCTTGTCGGTGGTGGCGCTGCTGGCGTTCGTGGCGGGTGTGGCGGCGGGACGGAAGAAGTCGTAGGCCCCTTCTCAGCTCCTCGTCCTTCGAAAGGCTCAGAGGTTTTTAGGACTGTGGTTTAGGGCTGGAAAGCCATCGTGCGTCCTTCGAGACACCCGCTAACGCGGGCTCCTCAGGATGAGGGCTTTTCTTAATGCCATCAAGGATTTACCTCATCCTGAGGAGCGCCCTCCAGGGCGCGTCTCGAAGGACGCACGACCTTCGTGCAGCGTCGTCCCAAAGTCCAAGATAATGAGTTCACAAGCTCCGAGCTTGTCGACGGAATAGAAGATCGTGATTGGTTGGCCGCCCGATCACGAACCACGCCGAAGATCACCGCCCTTCCATCGGCGTACCAAGATGGTACAGGCAGTCCCCCCGCTCCGCCTGGCTCGGCACCCGCTTGCAGAGCACCAGGCCGCCGCGCTCGAAGCGCACCTCGACGGGCGCGGCCCAGGGCGTCGTGGGGTCGTGCAGGCGGGCGGCGAGGTCGCCGGCCTCGACCCGGTCGCCGAGCTCGACCAGTGGCTCGAAGAGGCCGGCGTCGGGGGCGAAGAGGAAGCTGTCGGGCGTGAGGGAGGCGACGAAGGTCATCGCGGGCGCGGGTGGCGGCGGGTCGTCAGATCGGAGACCGCCAAGATGGTGCAGGGCGCGGCTGAGGCCGGCCTCGGTGAGCGCGACCGTTGCCGGTGAGAGCGTGGCACCGCCACCGAGCTCGAAGGTCAGGGACAAGGCACCCTGGCGGGCCGCGGCGGCGCTGCTGCTGGTGCCGCCGTGGCCGCCCGGGAAATAGCAGCCGTAGGGCGTGCCGAAGGCCTTGGCGAGGGCGAGCTGACGCTCAGCCACTTCA
>JAKSDN010000535.1 GCA_022360075.1 Kiloniellales bacterium
AGACGGGCGCCGGAGAGCATCGAGGCCATGGAGAAGTCTTGGAGCGAGAACCACTGACGGCCCATCGGCGCCATGTCGCAGGGAAAGGGCGCGTGGGGCGAAACGAAGGCGGCCTCGGGCAAGGCGCGGGCCAACATCGGCGCCAAGGAGATCAGGTCATTGCCGTCGGCGCCCAGACCGTGCAGCAGAATGACGAGCTGCGCCGCCTGCCCGCCGGCGGCCGGGCCGACGCGTGGCCCGTCCAACTCGAAGACCTCGCCTTGATTCACGGCTTCGCTCCCCTCTGCGCTGGCGTAGTGCGACCTCTTAGAACATTGGCCCCGCCGAGTCAGCCGGCAATGGGCCGCTAGCCGCCCGCGGTGCGCGCGCCGTCGACGGGCAGGGCCGCGCCGGTGATGTAGCTCGCCGCGTCGGAAGCGAGAAACAGGATGGCTTGGGCGACCTCTTCGGCGGTCCCGATGCGCTTCATCGGATAGCGTGCCTCCAGGGCGGCGCGCGCGGCCGCGGGATCGCCGCCGCCGGCCGTGAAGTTCATCCGCCCCATCTCGGTGTCGATAATGGTCGGGCAGAGGCAATTGACCCGAACCTCCGGCGCGAGCTCGAGCGCCATGGCCCGGGTCAGATTGACCACGCCGCCTTTCGCGGCGCAGTAGACCGCGATTTCCTCGTAGCCCTCGAGGCCGGCGGTCGAGGCCAGATTGACGATGCTCCCGCGCGCCTCGCGCAGGGCCGCCAGGGCGGCGCGGCTGCAAAAGAAGGTGCCCTTCAGATAGACGTCGAGCACGGCATCCCAAAGCGCCTTGTCGGACTCGACAATCGAGGCGATGCGGTAGACTCCGGCGTTGTTGACCAGGACGTCGAGCCCGCCCAGCGCCTCGAGCGCCGCGCCGACCATGGTTGCACAGCCCGCCGCCGTCTCGATCGACCCGGGCGCGGCGGCGAGCCGTTCGGGCGCGGCCAGGCTTTCGATCGCTGCGGCCACGGACTCGGCACTGCGCCCGTTGACGGCAACCCGCGCGCCCTGCGCGAGGAAAGCGCGCGCCGTGGCCAGGCCGATTCCCCGCGTGGCCCCGGTCACCAGGACGCGTTTGTCGGTGAATTCCATGTCCCAGTCTCCTCGCGTTCGCGCGCGCGTCGTGCGCTGCTGAGCCCAATTCCGAGCGGCATTGAGCGGAATCGATCCCTCAGCCGTCATTGCGAGCCGGCGATAGCCGGTGCGGCAATCCTGAGGCACCGCGCTGCCGTCAGCCAGCTAGATTGCTTCGCTTCGCTCGCAATGACGAAGCTGTCTGTTGTCGTGGCGCATCCACGACTGCTTCGTGAAATGCCCCGCACTCCAGACCCCGTCCAGGTGACTGGACTTTAGCGCGCCACCGGCGTAGGGCCAGCGCCATGGCCGTTCCGCCTTCAACCGTGGTCACCCGCTTCGCGCCATCGCCGAGCGGCTACCTGCACCTCGGCCACGCCTACTCGGCGTTCTTCGCCTGGCAGGCCGCCCGGAAGGCGGGCGGGCGCTTCCTTTTGCGCATCGAGGACATCGACATCGGACGCTGCCGCCCCGCCTTCGAGACCGCGATCCTGGAAGACCTGGCCTGGCTCGAGCTCTCGTGGGAGACGCCGGTGCGACGGCAGTCCGATCATCTCTCCGATTATCGGGAAGCCTTGGACCGCCTCGACGCCGACGGCCTACTCTATCCCTGCTTCTGCACCCGCAAGGAGATCCAA
>JAKSDN010001242.1 GCA_022360075.1 Kiloniellales bacterium
CCGCTACCCTAACGTCAAGCAACGCTTCGACAAACGTTTTCGAGACCGGCCGCGGCGAATTTAACTCAAGCCGGAGACGACATTTTTTCACCCCTTCGGCGCAGCGCGCGCGCCTAGTCTGCGCGCCCCCGCTTGTGGAACCGGTCGAGACAATGACGCCCGGCACAGGGCGCCGAAGGGAGGCATGGATGACGGACCAAAAGGAACACGCCTATCTGCCGCGGCTGCGGCAGCAGCTTGCCGAAGGGCGGGTCAGCCGCCGCGAGTTCTTGCGCAGCGCGACGCTGCTCGGCCTGTCGGCGACGGCCGCCTACGGGTTCGCCGCCAAGGTGACGGGCCAGCCCCTCGTGCGACCGGCTCGCGCCGCGCTGCCGAAAGGGGGCAGGCTGCGCATCGGCATGCGTGCCAAGGAGATCGTCACCCCGCACACTTTCGCCTGGGTCGAACAGAGCAACGTGACGCGGCAGGTGGTCGAGTATCTGACCAAGACCGGCCACGACAACGTCACCCGGCCCTATCTGCTCGAGTCCTGGGAAGCGAGCGAGGACATCAAGACCTGGACCCTGAAGGTCCGCAAGGGCGTGAAATGGCACAACGGCCGGGACTTCACGGCCGATGACGTGATCTGGAACATCGAGCACTGCCTCGATCCGGCGACGGGCTCGTCGGTGCTCGGCCTGATGAAGGGCTACATGCTCGAGGAGTTCGACAGCGGCGAGAAGGACAAGGACGGCAACGCCAAGATGTCGGTGCGGCTCTGGGACTCCAACGCGATCGAGAAGCTCGACAGCCACACCATTCGGCTCAACGCCAAGACCCCTCAGCTCGCGGTTCCCGAGCACTTGTTCCACTATCCCTTCGCCATGCTCGATCCGGAGGAGGGCGGCGAATTCGGTGTCGGATCCAACGGAACCGGGCCGTTCGAGCTGGTCGAGCATCAGATCGGGGTCAAGACCGTGCTGGCGGCGCGCGACGACTACTGGGGCGACGGCCCCCACCTCGACAGCCTTCAGTTCATCGACCTTGGCGACGACATGTCGGCCTATATCGGGGCCTTGGCGTCAAAGCAGGTGGACGGCCTGGCCGGCGCCGACGTGTCGCAGATGGACGTGCTCGACCGGCTGCCGCACGTCACGAAGTACGAGGCCACCACGGCCGAGACGGCCGTCGCCCGGGTCAAGATCGATCAGAAGCCGTTCGATGATCCGCGGGTGCGAAACGCCATGAAGTTGGCGATCGATCAGGAGCGGATCCTCAAGTTCGCCCTGCGCGGACTCGGCATCGCCGCAGAGCACCACCACGTCTGCAAGATCCATCCGGAGTATGCCGAGCTGCCCTTCGTCGGGCGCGACGTCGAGAAGGCCAAGGCGCTCCTTGGGGAGGCCGGCTTCCCCAACGGCATCGACATCGAGATCGCCTGTCCGAACGACCCGGCTTGGCAGCCGGCAGCCGTTCAGGCCATGGTGGATCAGTGGAAGGACGCCGGCATTCGGGTCAAGATCAATGTGATGCCGGGGGCGCAGTTCTGGGATGTCTGGGACAAGGTGCCGTTCGGCTACACGATCTGGTACCATCGCCCGCTGGGCGTGATGGTCCTGGGGCTCGCCTATCGCTCGGGCGTTCCCTGGAACGAGTCCGGTTACACGAACGCCGACTTCGATGCGCTGCTGACCCAGGCGGAGGGCACGCTGGACGTCGAAGAACGCCGCGCGATCATGGCCAAGATTCAGAAAATCATGCAAGAGGACGGCCCGATCGTGCAGCCCTTCTGGCGCTCGATCTTCACCTTCTTCGACAAAAAGGTGAAAGGCTTCCAGATGCACCCGACGAACTACATCTTCGGCGAAGAGCTCGGCGTCGAAGGCTAGACAGCTCCCTCCCTGTCAACTGGCCCCCGCCCCTGCGAAGGCGGGGGCCGCCGCTTTTTGGCGCGATCAGTGTTCTCGGTCGCGCCCCGAGAGTCCGTGAAAGATCGGCTTGCCGCCGGTCTTCGTGTTATTTGTACAGACAACTTCTACGCAAGTGCGAAGCCCCGCTAGGCCCGATCGGGCCTCTGGGAAGTCGGGCCTCACGCTCGGAGCATCATTTTCACTTCCCCTTTCCGACCTTCTTCCCTACAGTTGTCCGGACAAATTTGCCGAAAGCGTCACGTAGGCCAAACCATGACACTCCGCCCCGAGGAAATCGGTCCCCAACGCTATTTGGCCAGCTACGGGCGGGCCTTGGAGGACTTCGCGGTCGGCGACGTCTATGAGCACCGGCCGGGCCGCACGATCACCGAGGCCGATAACATCCAGTTCAGCCTGCTCACCATGAACAGCCATCCGCTGCACTGCGATCACGCCTTCGCGGCCAAGAGCGAGTTCGGCCGGCCGCTGGTGAACAGCGCCCTCACCCTCGCCATCGTCGTCGGCATGACGGTCAACGACGTGAGCGCCCAGTCTGTCGCCAATCTCGGCTGGCGCGAGATCAAGCTGACGGCGCCGGTTTTTCCGGGCGACACCGTCTACGCCCGCAGCGAGGTCATGGCGGTGCGCGAGTCGAAATCGCGCCCGACCCAGGGAGTCGTGACCACGCGCACCGAAGGCTACAAGGCCGACGGCACGGTGTTCATGACCTTCGAGCGCGCCAGCCTGATTCCGAAACGCGCCCACAGCGCCGCCTAGACGCCCAGCCTCAGGAGACCAGAGCATGCACGCCCCGACCCACAATCAAGTCGCCATCGCCGACCGGCTCGCCGACTTCGCCGCGACTTTGACCCCCGATGCGATTCCCGAGACGGTCCGGCTGCGCGCCCGGCACCATCTGCTGGATGCCATCGGCATCGCCCTGGCCTCAGGCAAGCGCGATTTCGCCCAGCGCACGCTGGCCGCCTTGCAGCGCGTCGGCGGCACGGGCGACTGCGCCGTTCTCGGCCTGCCGAGCCGTCTGGCGCCGCGCGATGCCGCGACCCTTAATGGGCTGCTCTGCCACGGCCTGGACATCGACGACACCCACCTGGGCGCGGTGGTCCATCCGACCGCTAGCGCGTTTCCCGCC
Source organism: Kiloniellales bacterium (assembly GCA_022360075.1). The sequence continues at coordinate 3,040 of JAKSDN010001242.1, forward strand.
GCCCTGGCGGCGGCCGAGCTCGCCGGCGCGGATTTCGAGCGCCTGCTGACAGCCTATGTCCTCGGCGTCGAGGTGGCCGCGCGGTTGGGCCAGGCCGCGAGCAGCCAGTTCCACGCCGCCGGCTTCCATCCGACCGGCGTGGTCGGCGTTTTCTCCAGCGCACTGGTCGCCGGCAAGCTCTTGGATCTCACCCCGGCCGAGCTGCGCCAGGCCCAGGGCATCGCCCTCAGCTTCGCGTCGGGCAGCCTCGAGTTCCTCGAGGACGGCGGCTGGACCAAGCGCATCCATCCCGGCTGGGCCGCCGGCGCCGGCCTGCAAGCGGCCACCCTGGCGGCGGCGGGTTTCATCGGCGCCAGCAAGCCCTACGAGGGCCGCTTCGGTCTCTACCGCAGCTATCTCGGCGAGCACTTCGAGGCCTGCGACCTGTCGCTCGCGACCCGCGACCTCGGCACCGTCTGGGAGCTGATGGACACAGCCATCAAGCCCTTTCCCGCCTGCCACTTCACCCACGGTTCGATCGACGCCGCCCTCACGCTCGCCGGGGACATCAACGGCGCCGCGGTCGAGCGGATCACGGTGCGCCTGCCGCTTGAGGTCATGCCGGTGGTCTGCGAGCCGGAGGAAAACAAGAAGCGCCCGGCGAACAGCTACGATGCGCAGTTCAGCATTC
>JAKSDN010000923.1 GCA_022360075.1 Kiloniellales bacterium
ACCTCTTGAGTTGCAGGCGGACGTGACGGCGCGCTACGCGATCTATTTCGCCCCGGTGCCCGACAGCGACCTCGGCCGCTTCGGCACCCGCTGGTTCGGCGACGCGAGCGCGGTCGAAGCCGCGCTGGACGAGGCGATCGATCGCGCTTACCTCGCATCGGTGACCTCCAGTCCCCGGCACTACGGATTTCACGCAACCCTCAAGGCGCCCTTCGCCTTGGCCGACGGCCGCTCGGAGAGCGAGTTACGCGGGGCGGTGCAGGCCTTTGCCGCTCGCTGCGCCCCGATCACGGCACCGCCGCTCGAGCTGACGGCGTTGCACGACTTCATGGCGCTTACCCTCAGCGCGCCGTCGCGGGCCGTCGACGAGCTGGCGGCGGACTGCGTGCGGGCCTTCGAGCCGTTCCGGGCGCCGCTTTCGCCCGCGATGCTCGAGCGCCGCCGACAAGCCGGTCTCAGCGCGCGCCAGGAGCATTATCTGGCGCGCTGGGGCTATCCCTACGTGATGGCGGAGTTCCGCTTTCACATGACGCTGAGCAATCGCCTGGACCCCACGGGGCAAGAGCGATTGCGGCGCATCCTGGCGCCGCTGCTGGCGCCGCTCGAGGGCCAGCCGTTGGAGATCGACGGCCTCGCCCTGTTCCATCAGGCAGAGGCCGCGGCGGACTTCAACGTGCTGGAACGCTTTCGTTTTTCTGCATAAGACCGGATAGCAGCGCCACGAAGGCCGCGACGCCCTGCTCGATCGAGCGGTCGTTCACCAGGGTCATGACCTCCGGGCCGTCGACGCTGTAGGCGTCCGCGCGCGCGATGCGGGCCTCGATCTCGGCATGGGATTCGCGTCCCCGTTTGGCCAGGCGCCGACGCAGGATCTCCGGCGGCACCCGCACGGAGACCACGCCGACGGGCCAGAGCCGGTCGCGGGCCTCGGCGATCACGCTGCGCGACACATTGACCACCACGCCGCGGCCGGCCGCGAGATCCGACTCGATTGCCCGCGGCACGCCGTAGCGCCAGCCGTGCGCCGCCCATGAGAGGCTGTAGCGGCCTTGCGCCTGTCGCTCGCGGAACTCGGTTTCGGTGACCGCCACGTGGTCCTCGTGGCCGAACCCGGGCGGGCGCGTGATATCGCGGCGCGGGAAGGAGATCTCAGAATTATCGGCGAATGCGTCGCGGGCGCCGACGATCAGGCTGTCCTTGCCGGCACCCGACGGGCCGACGACGAGGACCAGCCAGCCGCGTGATCGTCCGGCATTCGCTTCCCGCTCGTCTGGCCTCAAACCACCATCTTCCTCAATCGCTGCGACAGAATGTCCAACAGGCTGACCGTTGCGACGATGATCAGGATCACCGCCGCTGTCTCGGCATAATAGAAGCCTCGGATGTATTCCCAAAGCATCACGCCGATACCCCCGGCGCCGACGATGCCGACGACGGTGGCCGAGCGGACATTGGACTCGAAGCGATAGAGGGAGAAGGAGATCCAGAGCGGCAGAACCTGCGGGATCACGCCGAA
>JAKSDN010001470.1 GCA_022360075.1 Kiloniellales bacterium
CCTGTTCAAGCCGCCGGCGGCGCTGGACGGCGAGACGGTGCCGGTCGTGACCTACCTCTCCGGCCTGACCTGCACCGAGGAGAACGTCACGGTGAAGGCCGGCTTCCAACGCGCCGCCGCCGAGCTCGGCCTGATGGTGGTAGCGCCCGACACCTCGCCGCGCCACACCGACTACCCGGGCGAGCGTGACGAGTACGACTTCGGCAGCGGCGCCGGCTTCTACGTGGATGCGACCGAGGCGCCCTGGTCCGGGGCCTACAAGATGTACAGCTACATCACGAAGGACCTGGCGGCCGTGGTCGCGGCGAACTTCCCGGCGGACATGGCGCGCCAGGGCATCTTCGGCCATTCCATGGGCGGACACGGCGCGATCACCATCGCGCTCAAGCATCCCGAGACCTACAAATCGGTCTCGGCCTTCTCGCCGATCTGCTCGCCGATGCGCTGCCCCTGGGGCGAGAAGGCCTTCACCGGCTACCTCGGCACTGACCGCGAGGCCTGGCGTGCCTACGACGCGAGCGAGCTGGTGCGCGAGAGCAGCTCGCAGGCCAAGATCCTGATCGACCAAGGCAGCCACGATCAGTTCCTGGAGGAGCAGCTCAAGCCCGACCTGCTGGTCGAGGCCTGCGAAGCGGCCGGCCATCCCTTCGAGCTGCGCATGCAGCCGGGCTACGACCACAGCTACTTCTTCATCGCCACCTTCATGGAAGATCATCTGCGCTATCATGCGGCGGAGATCGGTGGGTGAAGTTTGGTCTTTTCGGGCGTCGCGCAGCCTGTGGCCGAAGTGGACTTGCCCCAAGCCCACCCCACCCTGTCATGCTCGGGCTTGACCCGAGCATCCATGGTCATGGCAGCACGGGCCCGTCCAAGGTGACTTCGGTCCGGGTTCCACCGCACCATGGAACCTCGGGTCAAGCCCGAGGGTGACAGTTGGAAGACGCATTATAGTCCGGCTCGCCGAGGGAGGAACCGCACTCGGCCCAGCACCACCCCACCCTGTCATGCTCGGGCTTGACCCGAGCATCCATGGTCATGGCGGCACAGGCCCGTCCAAGATGACTTCGGTCCGGGTTCCACCGCACTATGGACCCTCGGGTCAAGCCCGAGGGTGACAATGAAGTGAAGGGACTGAGTCCTACCGGTCGACGACCCGGTCGCACTTGCGCCCTCACCTCAATCCGCCGCCACCTCGAACCCGCGGGCCTGGATCGACAGGAGCTCGCGGTAGTAGCCGCCCTCGCGCGCCATCAGCGTGCGGTGGTCGCCCTGCTCGACCACCGCGCCGTCGCGGAACACCAGGATCCGGTCGACGTCGCGGATGGTCGAGAGTCGGTGGGCGATGACGATCGTCGTGCGGCCCTCCATCAGGCTCTCGATCGCGGCCTGGATCGAGGCCTCGGTCTCGGAGTCGAGGCTGCTGGTCGCCTCGTCGAGCACCAGGATCGGCGCATCGGCGAGGAACGCGCGGGCCAGGGCCACGCGCTGGCGCTCGCCGCCGGAGAGCTTGACGCCGCGCTCGCCGACCAACGTATCGTAGCCGTCCTTCAGCCGCGCGATGAAGTCGTGCGCATGGGCGCGCCGGGCGGCCAGTTCGACCTCCTCGAGCGTCGCCTCGGGCCGGGCGTAGGCGATGTTCTCGGCCAGCGAGCGGTGGAACAGCACCGGGTCCTGCGGCACCAGGGCGATGGCGCGGCGCACGCTCTCCTGGGTCGCCGCGGCGATGTCCTGGCTATCGATCAGGATCGCCCCGCCGTCGACGTCGTAGAGCCGCTGGATCAGCTTCACGAAAGTGCTCTTGCCGCTGCCCGACTTGCCGACCAGGGCGATCTTCTCGCCCGGCGCGATGGTCAGGGAGAAGCCCTGGTAAATCGGCGCCGGCTGGTTGCCGTAGCGGAAGGTGACGCGCTCGAAGGCCAGGCCGCCGGGCCCCACGCGCAACGGCGTGGCGCCCGGCCGGTCGGCCACATCCGGCGCCGAGCGGTCGAAGCGCACCAGGTCCTGCAGCTCGTTGATCGACTGCTGAAAGTTCCGCACATGCTGGCCGATCTCGCGCAGATAGCCGCTGATCAGAAAATAGGCGGTCATGACGAAGGCGACGTCACCGGCCGTGGCCTCGCCGCGCGACCAGAACCAGAGCGCCAGGCCGAGCATCCCGGCCTGCAGGATCAAGGCGAGGACCGACTGGATGACCCCAAGGTTGACCTCGCGCTGCCAGCTCCAGAGCGCATGGCGGCGCCAACGCTCCGCGATCGCCAGGAAGCGCGCGTCCTCACGGGCCTCGGCGCCGAAGGCCTTGACCGTCTGGTTGCAGGTGATGGTGTCGGCCATCGCGCCGCCGACCTCGGCATCGGCCGCGTTCATCTTCTCGTAGGCGGGCGCGACATAGCGCACCGCCAAGGCGGCGCTGAGCAGGATGTAGAGGGCCATGGCACCGAGCGCGAAGAAGCCCATCAGCGGCCAGCGCTGCAGCAGCAGGGCGGTGACGCCGATGAGCACGATCATCGCCGGGAAGAAGCCGACGAAGACCGTATCGGCAAAAAGGTCGTAGGCCCACATGCCGCGCGAGATCTTGCGCACCGTGGCGCCGGCGAAGCTGTTGGCGTGCCAGTCGGCGCTGAAGCGCTGCACCTTGTGGACCGCGTCGCTCAAGATGCGCCGCATCACACTGGAGGCCAAGTGCATCCACATACGAAAGGCGCCTTCCCGCAAGGCGTGATAAGCGGCCGTCAAGCCGACGAAGGCGGCGAGCGCGCCGATGGCCGATGTCAGGCCCGCGCCCTCGCCTCCCTCGGTCAGGGAATCGACGAGGCGGCCGGCCAGGACCGGTAGGAGAACGTCGCAGAGGGTCGCCGCGAACATCGTGGCGAAGAGCGCGCAAAGCAGCAGCGGCGTGCGGCGCCAATAGCGCCACACGAAAGCCACCACTTCCTTGAACCGCACCGTCATCATCGCTCGTCCGGGCGGCGCGCCAGGGCGCCAGCCCTCTCCCGTGCTCTGTCAGGGCACACAAGCCGTGCGCCAACATCGTCGGGGAAAGACCGAGCGGAACGACTTTCGCTGAAATCAGACTCTTCGTTGCGGCGGTTCTTGATTGCCCGCCGCTCGGAGTCTCTTGGATGCTGTGGAAAGCGGGCCCGGTCCGATCCCCGGGCCCTGGCTACGCCGCGTCAGAAGACTGCGTAGAGGCCGGGGGACAAAGAATGAAAGACTCTGGTCATCATTCCGGGTCCCTCCACTCGGGCACACTGAAAACGCCGGTGCGCCGCTCAGGACAAGACTATGGCACAGACCCGATGAAGACTGAAGAGCCGATCCACTGCTTTTCGCGGAACCTGAGGAAATCGCAATCTTCGGCCAAGACACGATCGATACAGGAAGGATTGTTGCTCGACCGGCGCACCATGCAGCCGGTATCTTTGCGACGACAAGCTTCCGGTATCGCGGACCGACCGATGGACGAGACCTTCGTCAGCCTACAGGCCATCGACAAGGCCGCCTTCAAGGCCCTGTGCCGGCGTTCCGACGCCAAGGGCTTGCTGCAGCTCTTCAGTCATCTGGCCGCGCTCGGATGCAGCGGCGGACTGGTCTGGCTGGCGCAGGGCAGTCTCTGGCTGCTGCCGGCCCTCTTGCTCTACGGCGTCGTCCTGACCTTCCTCTTCGCGCCCTTGCACGAGACGATCCACCGCACCGCTTTCGAGAATCGCTGGCTGAACGATGCCGTCGCGTGGCTTTGTGGCGCCGTCTTGGCCCTGCCGCCCGCCTATTTCCGCGCGTTCCACTTCGCGCACCATCGCTACACCCAGGATCCGCGGAAGGATCCCGAGCTACGGGCCCCGAAGCCGGCTACGCCCTGGGACTATCTCGTCCGGCTGTCCGGCCTGCCCTACTGGCGCGAGCGCCTGACCACGACGCTCCAGCACGCGCTGGGACGGGTCGAGTCGGGCTTCATTCCGCCCCGCCAGCGGCCCGCCATCGCCCGCGAGGCGCGCATTCTGCTCGGCGTTTATGCCGGGCTTCTGGGTCTATCGCTCGCGACCGGCAGCCTGGCGGTGCTCATCTATTGGATCGTCCCGGCCCTGCTCGGCCAGCCGCTGCTGCGCGCCTATCTCCTGGCCGAGCACACCGGCTGCCCGCTGGTGCCGGACATGCTGCGCAATACGCGGACGACGACGAGCAACGCGCTGGTCCGATGGCTGGCCTGGAACATGCCCTATCACGTCGAGCATCACGCCTATCCGGCCTTGCCTTTCCACGCCCTGCCGCGGGCCCACGATGCCCTGCGCGAACGAATCGCGTTCCTGGCACCAGGCTATATCGCCGTGCAAAAGGAGATCTGGGCCGGACTCGGCAAGGGGTCCGGCGCGGCTTCCGGAGAAGCGCCGCTTTCCTAGTCTTCCTGGCGCTCCTGGAGCGATTTCGCGCGCTCTTCCGGCGGTAGGACCGCGATGTCGCCGGAGATCTCGCCGCCGCCTTCGATCACGATGCGGCCGTAGCGGATGCGGCCCTCGACCCTTGCCGTCGGGCGTAGCAGGAGCTCGCCGCGCACGGTGAGCTCGCCCTCGTAGCGGCCGGCCACCTCGACATCTTCCACCGTCGCTTGGCCGCTGAACAGGCCGTCCTCGGCAAGCTGCAGAAAGCCGACCTCCACCGAAGCCTCCAGCTTGCCCTCGACCACCAGGGTCTGGCAGCGGCCGATCTCGCCCTTGACCTCGATCTCGCGGCCGATGACCAGGACGCCGCCGGTGCCGCCGGCCAGGCTTTCGCTCGCCGGGCCGCTGCGGGCCGCCGGCATGCCGACCACGGAGCCGCCCATGGGCCGGCCACCGGCCGGCCGCGCCGGCGGGGCGCTGCCGAGGTCACGATTACGCCGCTCTTTGGTGCCCGTGGCAGACGCCATACTACTTCTCCGAATCTGGAAGGTCGCTGACCCCAAATCTAGTCGCTCGCGAGGCGAGTCGGTAAGGCAAAAATAGGGCCGTCCGATCTGAAAGAACACGCCACGGGGCGATTGTCCAGCGCCTATGTCAGGCCGAGCAGACCGCTGGTCAAAGCGCCCAGCAAGACGACGAGCCAGGGCGGCACACGGCCCAACGCCAGCAGCGCGAGTGCCGCGATGACCAGGGCGAAGTCCTCTGGCGCGGCCACCGCGGCGACCCAAAGCGGATCGTAGAGCGCGGCCAGCAGGACCCCGACCACGGCGGCATTTGTTCCTGTCACCGCCGCCACGACGAGCTTCTGGCGGCGTAGCTGTGCCCAGAACGGCAAGATGCCGAAGATCAGCAGGAACGACGGCAGGAAGATCGCCAGCGTGCAAAGCAGCGCGCCGCCGAGACCGCCCAGGGGCATGGTCGGCAGGGCGCCGAGATAGGCGGCGAAGGTGAAAAGCGGCCCCGGCAGCGCCTGTGCCGCGCCGTAGCCGGCGAGAAAACCGCTCCTGTCGACCCAACCGTGGGAGACCACCTCGGCCTCCAGCAGCGGCAGCACGACGTGGCCGCCGCCGAAGACCAGCGCCCCCGTCCGGTAGAAGCTATCCACGAGATCCAGCACCGGCGCCTCGGTCAGCGCGGCGGTCAGTGGCAGGGCCGCGAGCAGGACAAAGAAGCCGACCAGGGCAAGGCTGCCGATCCTACGCGAGCCGACGTAGCGCGCGCCCGCCTCGCCCTGTGCCTCATCGACCAGGCCGCGCATGAGTAGCATCCCCACCATCGCCCCCAGGAGCATGGCTCCGAGTTGGCCGACCGTCTTGGGCAGCAGCAACACCATGATGGCCCCCACCGCGGCCAAGGCCGCACGCTGGCGATCCGGGCAGAGCTTCGTCGCCATTTGCCACAGCGCCTGAACGACGACGGCGACGGCGACCAGCTTCAGGCCGTGGAGCACCGCATGCTGGTCGAGGCCGCCGAATGCGGCGATCCCGAGGCCGAGCGCCGTCATGATCAGCGCCGACGGCAGGGTGAAGCCGACCCAGGCCGCCAGGCTGCCGGCGAAGCCGGCGCGGTGGGCGCCGAGCGCCATGCCGACCTGGCTCGAGGCCGGTCCGGGCAGGAACTGCCCGAGCGCCACGTACTCGCCATAGCTGCGCTCGTCGAGCCAGCCCCGCCGGCCGACGAACTCGTCGCGGAAGTAGCCGAGATGCGCGACCGGACCGCCGAACGAAGTGAGGCCGAGCTTGAGGAACGCGACGAAGACCTCGGCGACGCTGCCGGCGGCAAGCGGCCTCGGCGTCCGCCGGACGTCGCTCACGCTGCCACCCTGCCTGCGGCCGGATCGCTTTCGAACACGGTCTCGGTGAAGCGCTCGGCCAGCCGTCCGGAATCGGGGCCGAGCGCGCGCGGGGCATCGACGATGGGAACCAGGCGGCGCAGCTCCTCGACCAGCGGCCGCAGGCGCGGTGGCGCGGCGCGGTCCGTGACGGCGAGCGCCTGGCTCGCCACCACGGCGAGGATCGCCAGGCCGGCGTCGAGGCAGCGGCCGGCCTCGGCCTCCTTGCGCCAAGCGAGGAACGTGGGCAGCGCGACGTCGTTCTGGCCGAAGCCGCCGCCCTCGCTGCCCGGCAGAAACGTGCGCTGCGCCGCCGTGCGGGCTTGATCGGCATAGGCGAGCGCGGTCATGCCGAGGCAGCCGAGATAGGCGTCGGGCGCCGCCAGGAGCTGGTCCGGCAAACGGGAGATGTCGCCGTCCAGCAGCTTCGACACCTGGCGGTCGCAGAGCAGCGCCAGATCGGCCCAGGCGGCTGCCAGACCATCGAGCGCGGGATAGGCCTTGCCGTTGTGATAGCCGCCGGTCGAGAAGACGCGGCCCAGAGGATGCGCCGCATCGGGCGGGATGAAGACCGGGTTGTCGGAGACCGCCTTCAGGCTGATCTCGGCCACCTCCTCGGCCTGGGCCACGGCGCGCTCGGCCTGCCCGAGCACCCGCGGCAGAATCCGCCAGGAGACCGGCGCCTGGTAGGGCCGCCGTCGCGCGCCGCCGCCCTCCAGCCAACCGCGCAATGTGCGCAGCACCGCCGCCTCGTGGGGATCCTCCCAAAGTCCGTCGAGCGCGGCGTCGAAATGAACGAGGGGGGCCTCCAGGGCCTCGCAGGAGAGCGCGAAGACCTCGACCGCCAGGGTCAGGCGCCGGCGCGCGGCGAGCGCGGCATCGGCGATCAAAGCGCTCGAGCAGGGACTGCCGTTGATCAGGGCCAGGCTTTCCTTTTCGCCGAGCTCGACGCTCTGCGCCAGCGGGCCGAAGAGCTGCGAGAGGGCCTGGATCTCGCCCGGACAGCCGTTGCCGAGGGCCGGTACCGGCGGC
>JAKSDN010001109.1 GCA_022360075.1 Kiloniellales bacterium
GAGGCCGGGCTCGAGCCGAAGGGAATGCGGCAGGAGGCCGAGCGGTTGCGCGAGGAGTAGGCGAGCAGGACCGGCGCCTCGAAACCCGGGATCAGACGCTTGTAGCTATTCGTCGTGGGGTTCGCGAAGGCGTTGATGGCCCGGGCGTGCTTGATGATGCCGCCGATGTAGTGGAGCGCGGTCTCCGACAGACCGGCATAGCCATCGCCGGCGAAGGTCGGCTTGCCGTCTTTCCAGATCGACTGATGGGTATGCATGCCGGAGCCGTTGTCGCCCGCGACCGGCTTCGGCATGAAGGTCGCGGTCTTGCCGTAGGAGTGGGCGACGTTGGCGACCACGTACTTGTAGATCTGCATGTTGTCGGCGGTGCGCACCAGGGTGTCGAACACCAGCCCGAGCTCGGCCTGCGAGGGCGCTACCTCGTGGTGGTGCTTTTCCATCTTCAGGCCCATCTCGGCCATGACGCTGACCATCTCGGCGCGGATGTCGGTGCCGGAGTCGACCGGCGGCACCGGGAAGTAGCCGCCCTTGACGGCCGGCCGGTGGCCCAGATTGCCCTCGGGAAAGGACTGCCCCGACATGTAGGGGCCTTCTTCCGATTCAAAGCGGAAGAAGGTGTGGTTCATGTCGTTTGCGAACTTCACGTCGTCGAAGATGAAGAACTCCGCCTCCGGGCCGAAGTAGGCGGTATCGCCGATTCCGAGCGAGGCCATGTAGGCCTGGGCCTTCTTGGAGGTCGAGCGCGGATCGCGCTCATAGGGCTGGCCGGTGGAGGGCTCGAGGCAGTCGCAGAACAGGATGAGCTGAGGCTGTGCGGCGAAGGGGTCCATCACAGCGGTGCTGAGATCGGGCCGCAGCAGCATGTCGGACTCGTTGATCGCTTTCCAGCCGGCGATCGAGGAGCCGTCGAACATGATGCCTTCGGCGAGCGCGTCCTCGTTGACCGCGTCGACATACATCGCCAAATGCTGCCACTTACCGCGCGGATCGGTGAAGCGGTAGTCGACGAACTTGACGTCTTTCTCCTTGATCAGCTGGAGAATGCTGTTTGGGTCGGACATGTCGGCAATTCCCGTCCTTGTACTCAATGGCTGTTGTGATTTCGCACCGAAAGGGCCGCGCGCGGCCCTTCATCGATACCACCCGCGGTGGGGCGAGACGGCCCGGTCAGACCGCCTCGGCGCCCCTTTCTCCGGTCCGGATCCGGATCGCCTCGTCGATCGTGCTGACGAAGACCTTGCCGTCGCCGATCCTTCCGGTCTGCGCGGCTTGCTGGATCGCCTCGACGGCCCGCTCGACCAGGTTGTCCTCGAGCACCACCTCGACCTTCACCTTGGGCAGGAAGTCGACGACGTACTCGGCACCCCGGTAAAGCTCGGTGTGGCCCTTCTGTCGGCCGAATCCCTTGGCCTCGGTCACCGTGATGCCCTTGATGCCCACCTCGTGGAGGGCTTCCTTCACCTCGTCCAGCTTGAAGGGTTTGATGATCGCCTCGATTTTCTTCATGACCTGGCTGCTATGGTTTTAGGGGCAGGTTTGACGTCGGCGCCTGAGCGTCGTGCCGCATGGCCACGCTTTGACGCCACACGAGGGCCTTAGCACGGCGCGTGCCAAGTCGCGATGGCCCCGAAAGCCAAGGAACGCCGCCGGATTTGGTCAGGATCAAGCGCTCATCCCGGGCCGCCCGAGATGAAGCCTTAGGCAGAGTGATCGAAATTTAGGCAGTAGGTTTTGTCGAAGCCTCGGAACCGCAGCGGCGCTCGGCAGCCGTCAGGGTTGATCGCGCCGGACCGGTTCCGACAGGCTGGCGTTCGGCGGCACGATGCGTAGACCGCGAATCAGATCGCCCAAGAGGCCCGAGACGATGGGCGCCAAAAGC
>JAKSDN010001380.1 GCA_022360075.1 Kiloniellales bacterium
TCGATCTCGACGTCGGGCTCGCGGGCGGCAAAGGCGCCGAGACGGGGCACCAGCCAATTCGCCGCGAAGGACGGCGCGGCCGAAATCACGAGTCGGCGAGAGCGCGCCGGACCGGCGAGGTTAGCGACGGCTTCATCGATCGTGGCGAAGGCCCCGTCTATCGCATTGAACAGCGCGCGCCCGGCCGCCGTCGGGACCAGACTGCCCGCGGCCCGCTTGAACAGCTTGCGGCCGAAATGCGTCTCCAGGTGGCGAACGCGCTGGCTGATCGCGCCCGGGGTGACGTGCAGGCGCGCGGCGGCCGCCTTCATGCTGCCGAGCCGCGCCACCTCGACGAAGGTCCTGAGCGCCTGAAGCAGAGCGGTTTCCATGGACCCAGTTTAGCGCAGCTAAAGCGGCAATCAGAATCCATCGTTTGCGCGGCCTTGCTCCAGCCCTGAGTTTCTTGCCCTTCGCATCGCGCAAGGGAGTCCAACGTGTCGCGCCTTTTCCTCGATCATGACGCGAGACGCGCCTGGGCCTTGGTCGGGCTCGGCTTCGTCGCGCTCGCCCTGGCCTTTTCGGCGCGCGCGGCGCTCGGCCTGGTCATGCCGATTTGGGAGCAGGAGTTCGGCTGGTCGCGCAGCTTCATCTCCGGCGGCGGCGCCCTGGCCCTGATCGTCATGGCCGTCGTCGCGCCCATCGTCGGGCGCGGGGTCGATCGGCAGGGACCGCGCAGGATCCTGAGTTTCGGTCTCCTGGCCCTCGCCCTCGGCAGCGGCCTGGTCGCGCTGATCGATTCGCGCTGGCTTTTCCTGCTGGCCTTCGGGGGCATCTCGGCCCTGGGTTACGGCGTGGTCGCAACGCACGTGGTCGCTACGGCGATCGCCCAGCGGGTCAAGCGCCGTCTCGGTCTCGCCGTGGGCGTTGCGACCTCCGGCGCTACGGCCGGACAGTTTCTCATCATGCCCTTGCTCGCCGGACTTCTGGCCGTCGCCGACTGGCGCTGGAGCTATCTCGCTCTCGCGCTGGCGAGCTTGCTCCTCCTGCCGCTGCTGTGGTGCAGCCTCAGAGCGGGGCCAGGGCAGTCCGCGGCCGTGACGCCCGCGACCGAGCGCAAGTCGTCGTCCTTTCTTGCCGACGCGCGACGGCTTCTCCTCTCCCCCGTCTTTCATCTCCTGTTCTGGAGCTTCCTGATCTGCGGCTACACCACGACCGGCGTGATCGAGACCCATCTGCTCCCCTTCGCGGCCTTTTGCGGCATCCCCCCCTTGCCGAGCGCCACGGCCTACGGCGTCCTCTCGGCATTCAACATGCTCGGCATGGTGCTGGCCGGCTGGCTCAGCGACCGCGTGCACAGGCCGCTCCTGCTGGGCGGCATCTATGTCGTGCGGGCCTTCACCTTCATCCTGTTGGTCAACCTCGGCTCCGACCTCGACACGCTGCTGCTCTTCGCAGTCATCTTCGGGCTGGTCGACTACGCCACCGTGCCGGTCACGGCGAGCCTGGTGGCGAGCCACCTCGGCCTGCGAGTCATGGGCCTGGCCATGGGGCTGATCTCCGCCGGTCACTCGATTGGCGGCGCGCTCGGCGCCTTTCTCGGTGGCTATCTCTTCGATCTCTACGCCCGCTACGACTGGGTCTGGTGGAGCTCGCTCTGGCTGGCGCTCGTCGCCGGGCTGATGGTGTTCCTGATCGGCGAGCGTCGGCCGGGCGAGCAAAGCGCTCAGGAGGCGTGAGAGGCGGGCCCTTCGGCCGGACCGGCTCACCCGCTCGCCGCTTCGTCCAGCCCGAAGGCCGGCGCGTAGCGGCACGTCGCCGTTTCGCCCTGCAAGGTCCCGGGTACGAGCTCCAGCGCCATTAAGGCCTCGCCCTCGAAGGGCGCGCGCAGGGCCTTCGCGGCCTCGGCCGAGAATCCGAAGCGCGGATAGTACTCGGGATGTCCCAGCACGACGATCAGGGCCAGGCCACGCGTGCGGCAGGCCTCGATCCCAGCGCCGGTCAGCGCCGCGCCGATACCTTGGCGTTGGCGTTTCGGCACGACGGCGAGCGGCGCCAGGGCCGCGGCCCGGATCGATCGCGTCCCCGTCGTCACGGCGAGCCTGGAGAAGAGGATGTGGCCGACGATCTGCCCCGCGTCTTCGGCGACCAGGGAGGTCAAGGCGTCGCCGTCGGTGCGCAACTTTGCGACCAGGCGCACCTCGTCCTCGCCGCCGAAAGCGGCACGGTTCACCGCGGCGATGGCCTCGTGGTCGGCGGCCGTTTCTTCGCGAATCTCGATCATCGGGTCTCCACGCCGCTGTCAGCAGAATGGGTTCGTGGCCGCATTCTACGATTGCTCGGCCGAGCGCGCGGGAAGATCATGCGCCCGAGCATTATGCCGACCACCGAGCCAGGACGCACAGCCGCATGGAGCCGACGACCTACGGCCTCATCCTTCTCGTTGCGCTGGCGATCGCTGCCGCGCCCGGGCCCTCGACCCGGCCGCTGCCCTAGGCGACAAGATCTCCACCATGTCCGCCGCCCTCCTGGCTCCCTCCTCGCGCAATGCCAAGATTGCCGTCGCGCTCGCCGCGGCGATCTGGGGTCTCTACTGGATTCCGCTGCGCGGCCTCGACGAGGCCGGCGTGACCGGCGCCTGGGCGACGCTGCTGTTCTATGTGCTGCCGGCGCTGATCTTCGCGCCCGTCGCCGCGCGGCGCCGGCGAAGCCTCGCGGCGGGCGGGCGCGGCCTGCTGCTCACCGCCTTCCTGCCGGCGCTCGCCCTGGTGTTCTACGCCAATTCCCTGATCTTCACCGAGATCGTGCGCGCCGTTTTGCTGGTCTACATGACCCCGGTCTGGTCGACGCTCTTCGCCCGCGTGTTTCTCGGCGAGCCGATCACGCGGCTGCGCCTGGTCTCCATCGCGCTCGGCTTCGCCGGTCTCTTCACCATCCTCGGCCTGGGCGAGGGCCTGCCGCTGCCGAGCAACCTGGGCGACTGGCTGGCGCTGCTGGCCGGCGTGCTCTGGGGCCTGGCCGCGGTGCGCCTGCGCATCGACCGCCAGAGCGAGGCCGAGGAGATCACCTTCCTCTACTTCGTGCTGGGCAGCCTGGTCGCGCTCGCCACCTGCGCCCTGCCGGACGGCCGCAGCGGGCCGATGCCGAGCCCGGAAACCGTGCTGGCGGTTTTGCCCTGGCTGGTCCCGGTGCTGCTGCTGATCGTGATCCCCTCCAGCTACCTGGCGCTCTGGGGCACGCGCCTGCTGAGCCCCGGGCTGGTCGGCCTGCTGTTCATGACCGAGATCTCCGTCGGCGCCGGCTCGGCCGCCCTGCTGACCGACGAGCCCTTCGGCACGCGCGAGATCCTGGGCATCGTGCTGATTTCCACGGCCGGCCTGCTGGAGGCGGTCGTGCCGAGCCCGGTGGAAAGCGCGCCGGGTGCTTCTTAGGGTGCCGGGGCCTGAAGCGTCCCTCTACAACGCGGCCGGGGCCCGGCAACATGTCTGCTTCTCTTGAGGTCGATCTGTGGTGCGCTGAACAACGCGGTTTGTCGGCAGGGACGATAGCCAGCATTGTTCTCTTGGTCCGCTACGCGGACGCCCCCCTAACCCTCTCCCTCGAGGGGGGAGGGAAAATGCAACCTCGCTCAAAGCCGTAATCTCCCTCCCCCTTGATGGGGAAGGGCCGGAGTGAGGGTGATGAGGCCGGCAGGCCTCACGGGCTTCGGCCGTGCTCATGGCACCATTCTTGTCAGAGTCCGTAACGGCCCAGACGAGATTTCAGTGACCCGGGTTGGCCTTCAGAGGTGTTGTCGGTCTCCACATCGGCAAACGCCAATCAGTCCGCGGCGTACAAGACGACTGTTCACCTTTTTCCGTGATTGCCCACAGTGTGGGTAACCGATGCTACACAAGCTTATCCAGATGGTTCGTTTTTTGTTCTCGTTTGAGTGGCCCGAATGGACGATCATGTTGGGCCGCTGACCGCAGTAAACGATCCGGACCGCCATGGCCTTTCCGCCCGAGTTCCTCGACGAGATCCGCGCCCGCCTGGGCCTTGCGGAGGTCATCGGGCGCAAGGTCAAGCTGACCCGGCGCGGGCGCGAGCACAGCGGGCTCTGTCCCTTTCACAACGAGAAGACGCCCTCCTTCACGGTGAGCGAGGACAAGGGCTTCTATCACTGCTTCGGCTGCGGCGCGCATGGCGACGTGATCGGCTTCGTCATGCGCAACGAGGGCCTGGCCTTTCCCGAGGCGGTCGAGCGCCTGGCCGCGGAGGCCGGCCTCGCCGTGCCGCAGCGCTCGCCGGAGGATCAGGCGGCCGAGCAGCGGCGCTCCGACCTGCTGGCGGTGCTCGAGCAGGCGGCCGGCTGGTTCGAGGAGCAATTGGCGAGTGGGCGTGGCGCGGGCGCGCGCGACTATCTGGCGGGGCGCGGGCTGAGCGCGGCGACGATCGGCGCCTTTCGGCTCGGCTTCGCGCCGAACGAGCGCGGCCTGCTGCGCCAGGCCCTGAACGCCCGCGGCATCGACAACGAGCAGCTCGCCGAGGCCGGGCTGGTCAAGCTGCCCGAGGCGGAGGGGTCTCCGAGCGAGATCCGCGATTACTTCTTCAATCGCGTGATCTTCCCGATCACCGACCGCCGGGGCCGGGTCATCGCCTTCGGCGGCCGGGCGCTCGGCGAGTCGCCGGCGAAGTACCTGAACTCGCCGGAGACCGCGCTCTTCCACAAGGGCCGGGTGCTCTACAACCTGGCGCGCGCGCGACCGGCGGCGCACGACAGCGGTGAGCTGATCGTCGCCGAGGGCTACATGGACGTGATCGCGCTCGCCCAGGCGGGCTTTCCGGCGGCGGTCGCGCCCTTGGGCACGGCCGTGACCGAGGAGCAGATCGCCGCGCTCTGGCGCTTGACTCGCGAGCCGGTCCTCTGCCTGGACGGCGACCAGGCCGGCCGGCGCGCCGGCTACCGGGCCCTGGAGCGGGCGCTGCCCCTGCTGCAACCGGGCTTTTCCCTGCGTTTTGCCATCCTGCCGGCCGGCCAGGACCCCGACGACCTGATCCGCCAGCACGGCGCGGCCGCCTTCCGCCAGGTGCTTGATCAAGCACGGCCGCTCGCCGACCTGCTGTGGCAGCGCGAGTTCGAGGCCGAGGCCCTGGATACGCCGGAGCGCCGGGCCGGGCTGCGGCGCCGGCTGCGCGAGGCGGTGGGACAGGTGCGCGACACGGATGTGCGCGAGGCCTACCGCCAGGAGATGGAAGCCCGCTTCGACCAGGCTTTCGGCCGGCCCGGCGGCCGCAGGGGGGCGGATCGTGCGGGGCGCGGCCGGTCCGGCCGCCGCTACGGTGGGTTCGACCCGCTGGCCGCCCGGCAGCGCCGCGACGGCCAGGTCGATGTCCGGGTGCCGCCGCCGGTGCGCCAGTCGCCGGCCCTGCTGGGCGACACCCGGCGCGAGCAGGTCCTGCTGGCGACCCTGGTCAACCACCCGGAGCTGATCGCCGAGCAGGCCGAGGTGCTGGCCGGCACGCGCTTCGAAAACCGCGATCTTCAGCGCCTTAGCCGGGCCCTCGTCGATCTCGCGACCGGCGATCCGGGCCTTGACACGGCTGCTCTCAAGCGCCAACTCTGCGACCAGGGTTTCGCGGAGGTTCTGCGCGGCCTTCTAGACCGACGGGTCTATGAGTTGGGGCCATTCGCGCGGGCGGAGGCTCCTTTGGCCGAGGCGCAGCGGGCATGGGGGCATGTCCTGGCACTACACCGGGAACGCCAACTGCAGGCCGAGGCGGCGGAAGTGCGCCAGCGCTTTGCCGAGCAGATGGACGAGGCCAACCTCGCCCGGCTGCGCGCGACGCAGGAGATCGGCCGCGAGGACCGAGAGGGGGAGTACGAGGACGTCGAGACGGCGAGGGCCGACGGGCCTCAGGTCTTGAACGAGACGTCTTGATTGAATCGGGCATCGCTAGCCTTTTGTTAAGGTTAGCGAGCCAGTTTCTGTTTTCTGGGCACGGTGTGAATGGCTGTAGCAAAAGCGAACGAATCCGCTGAGGCGACCGAAACGCGGGAAGAGTCCAGCGACGGTCCGCTCATGGACGCGATGAGTGCGACGGTCAAGAAGATCGTCCTGAAAGCCAAGGAACGCGGCTACATCACCTACGATGAGCTGAACGAAGTCCTGCCGCCCGACGAGTCCTCCTCCGAACAGATCGAAGACACGATGGCGATGCTCTCCGAGATGGGCATCAACGTCATCGAGAACGAAGAGCAGGAAGACTCCGGTAACGAGGAGGAAGAGGCCAGCCCGCGCGACAACAGCGGCAACCTCAACGACGATGACATCGGCCGCACCGACGATCCGGTGCGCATGTACCTGCGCGAGATGGGCTCGGTCGAGCTGCTGTCGCGCGAGGGCGAGATCGCCATCGCCAAGCGCATCGAGGCCGGCCGCGAGAAGATGATCGGCGGCATTTGCGAGAGCCCGTTGACGATCCGCGCGCTGCTTGCCTGGCGCGACGCCCTGAACGAGGGCGAGATCCTGCTGCGCGACATCATCGACCTGGACGCCACTTACGGCGGCGGCCCGGACAGCGCCGAGCTCGCCAAGACCGAAGCCGAGATGAACGAGGAGGAGGCCGAAGAGGGCGAGGCCGAGTCCGCCAAGGCCTCCGATGACAAGACCGGCGATGACAAGACCGGCGACGGCAAGGCCGAAGAGGGCAAGTCCGAGGAGAACAAGTCAGGCGAGGGCGACGGCGACGGCAGCGACGAGGACGACGACGAGGCGAGCCTCTCCTTGGCTGCCATGGAGGCGGCCCTGCTGCCTCAGGTGGTCGAGCAGTTCGACCGGATCTCGGCGATCAACCGCAAGATGGTCCGGGTCCAGGAAAAGCGCCTGACCCTGATGCAGAAGGGCGAGGCGGTCCCGAAGTCGACCGAGACCCGCTATACCAACCTCCGCAACGAGCTCTTCGAGGAGATGAAGACCGTGCGTTTCAACAACGCGCGGATCGAGCAGCTCGTCGACCAGCTCTATGGCATCAACAAGCGCATGATCGGCCTCGAGGGCAAGCTTATGCGCATGGCCGAGAAGTCCGGCGTGACGCGCGAGGACTTCCTCAAGTACTACTTCGGCCGCGAGCTCGACCCGCGCTGGGTGAGCCGGGTCAAGCGCCTCTCCGGCAAGGGCTGGAAGAAGTTCGCCGAGCAGCAGGGCGACGAGATCAAGGGCCTGCGCAAGAAGATTGGCTTCGTCTCAGAGGAGACCGGCCTGCCGATCAGCGAGTTCCGGCGCATCGTCACGACGGTGAAGACCGGCGAGCGCGAGGCGAGCCGCGCCAAGACCGAGATGGTCGAGGCGAACCTGCGGCTGGTGATCTCGATCGCCAAGAAGTACACGAACCGCGGCCTGCAGTTCCTGGACCTGATCCAGGAGGGCAACATCGGCCTGATGAAGGCGGTCGACAAGTTCGAGTACCGCCGCGGCTACAAGTTCTCGACCTACGCCACCTGGTGGATCCGCCAGGCCATCACCCGCTCGATCGCCGACCAGGCGCGCACGATCCGCATCCCCGTGCACATGATCGAGA
>JAKSDN010001059.1 GCA_022360075.1 Kiloniellales bacterium
ACGTGACCGCCGCCGCGGTCGCCTCGCCGGCGGGCCCGCGTCTCGCCGGGCGTCACGGCATCGGCTTGCTGTCCATCGGCGCCACCACGGCCGCCGGCTTCGATGCGCTGGCGCTGCACTGGGGCGTGATGGAGGAGGAGGCCCGGGCCCACGGCAAGACCGTCGACCGGGACAAGTGGCGCCTCGTCGGCCTGCTGCACATCGCCGAGACCCGCGAGCAGGCCTACCGCGACGTGGAGTACGGCATCGAGCACTGGTTCCACTACTTCCAGGCGGTCGCGGCCTTCCCCCAGATGGCGGTGCCCGGCGACAACGTGAAGGAGATGATCGACTTCGTGAACGAGTCGGGCTTCGGGGCCATCGGCACGCCCGACATGGCGGTCGCTCAGATCAAGCGCCTGCAGGAGCAGTCCAACGGCGGCTTCGGGGCCTACCTCATGCTGGCCCACAACTGGGCCGACCCGGAGCGCACGCGCAAGAGCTATGAGCTGATCGCCCGCGAGGTCATGCCGCACTTCCAAGGCCACCACCAGCCGACGATCGATCCCGCCGTGCGCGCCAAGAAGCTGCGCCCGGAGCTCGCCGAGGTGCACCAGAAAGCGGTGGACCAAATGTCGAAGCAGTACGCCGAGGAGAAGGCGGCGCGGGCGTAGGGTGATTCAACAAGAGTGCGTCATGCGTCTCTGGTGAATCGGCGCCCGGCCGACGAGTGGCCGCGCCGTTAGAACTTCAGCGGCGTAGCCTGCTTGATCTGGGCGATGGCACGCACGCGCTCGAGCACCTCGGGCGCGATGGCCTCGTCGAGCTCGATCAGGGCGATGGCCTCGGCGCCGGGCTTGGCGCGGCCGAGGTGGAAGGTCGCGATGTTGACGCCGGCCTCGCCCAGCGTCGTGCCCAGCGCGCCGATCAGGCCCGGCTTGTCCTCGTTGGTGATATAGAGCATGTGCGCGCCCAGCTCGGCCTCGACCGCGATGCCCTTGACCTCGACGATACGCGGCTTGTCGCCGCCGAACAGCGTGCCGGCCACCGAGCGGGTCTGGCGCTCCGTGCTGACCGTCATGCGAATCAGAGTCTGGTAGTCGCAGTCGCGCTCGTGCAGGACCTCGGTCACGTCGATGTTGCGCTCGCGCGCGATGATCGGGGCGTTGACCATGTTCACGGAATCGAGCATGGGCGACAGCAGGCCTGTCAGGGCGGCCTGGGTGAGCGGCCGGCAGTTGAGGTTCGAGACATGGCCCTCGAACTCCAAGGTGACGCTCTTCAGGCCGGTCTGGGTGAGCTGGCCGGCAAAGCTGCCGAGCTGCTCGGAGAGGGCCATGTAGGGCTTCAGCCGCGCCGACTCGTCCGCGGTCAGCGAGGGCATGTTGAGCGCGTTGCTGACCGCGCCGGTCAGCAGAAAGTCCGCGACCTGCTCGGCGACCTGCACGGCGACCTTCTCCTGCGCCTCGGCGGTCGAGGCGCCGAGATGCGGTGTCGCCACCATCTGTTCCAGATCGAATAGCGGGTTGTCGCGCGCCGGCTCCTCGCTGAAGACGTCGAGCGCGGCACCCGCGACCTGGCCCGACTCGATCGCCGCCTTGAGATCCGCCTCGACCACCAGGCCGCCGCGCGCGCAGTTGATGAGGCGCACGCCCTTCTTGCACTTGGCGAGCGCGGCCGCGTCGATCATGTTGCGCGTCTGATCGGTCAAAGGCACGTGCAGGGTGATGAAGTCGGCGCGCGCCAGGAGCGCGTCGAGCTCCAGCTTCTCCACGCCGAGGTCGAGCGCCCGGTCGTTCGAAAGGTAGGGGTCGTAGGCGATCACGCGCATCTTCAGGCCGCGTGCCCGCTCCGCCACGATGGCGCCGATGTTGCCGCAACCGATCACACCCAAGGTCTTGCCGGTCAGCTCGACGCCCATGAAGCGCGACTTCTCCCACTTGCCGGCCTTGGTCGAGATGTCGGCGGCGGGAATGCGCCGCGCCAGCGAGAACAAAAGCGCGATCGCGTGCTCCGCCGTGGTGACCGAGTTGCCGCCGGGCGTGTTCATCACCACGACGCCGCGCTGGGTCGCCGTCGGCACGTCGACGTTGTCGACGCCGATCCCGGCCCGGCCCACGACCTTCAAGCCGTTAGCCACCGCTAGCACGTCGGCGGTGACCTTGGTGGCGGAGCGCACGATCAGGCCGTCGTAGTGCCTGATCCGCTCCAACAGCGCGGCCGCCTCGAGCCCCGGCTCGTAGTCCACGTCGAGCCCGCGCTCGCGCATCAGCTCGGCGGCCATGGGGCTCACAGCATCGGAGATCAGTACCTTGCTCATCGCTCTCGTTCCTAAGCGGCCACACGCTCGTCCTTGACCCGGGCATAGGCCCAGTCGAGCCAAGGCAACAAAGCCTCGATATCACTGCGCTCGACCGTCGGACCGCCCCAGATCCGAAAGCCGGGCGGCGCATCGCGGTAGGCGCCGATATCGAGGCCGGCGCCTTCCTGCTCGATCAGCGCGGCCACGGCCTTGGTGACGGCGGACTGCTCGGCCGCAACGAGCGCCGTGAACCAGGGATCGGCCACCTTGAGGCAGATACTGGTCGAGGAGCGCGTCGCCGGGTCGACAGCCAGGAAGTCGATCCAATCGTTGGCCGCGATCCAGGCCGCGACGGCGTCCAGGTTCGCCTCGGCGCGCGCGATCAATGCGGCCTGGCCGCCGATCCGCTCGGCCCAGCGCAGGCCGTCCAGCGCGTCCTCGACGCAGAGCATGGACGGCGTGTTGATCGTCGCCGCCTCGAAGATCCCCTCGATCAGCTTGCCGCCCTTGGCAAGCTGGAAGATCTTCGGCAAGGGCCGCGGCGGGCGGAAGCTCTCCAGGCGCTCGACCGCGCGCGGCGAGAGCAGCAGCATGCCATGGGCCGCCTCGCCGCCGAGCGCCTTCTGCCAGGACCAGGTCACGACGTCGAGCTTGTCGAGCGGCAACGGCATGGCGAAAACCGCCGAGGTCGCATCGCAGATCGTCAGGCCCTTTCGCTCGGCCGCGATCCAGTCGCCGTCCGGCACCCGCACGCCCGAGGTCGTCCCGTTCCAGGTGAAGACGAGATCGCGGTCGGGATCGACCTGCCAGAGGTCGGGCAGCGCGCCGTAGCCGGCCTCGAAGGCCCGCAGGTCCTCAATCTCGAGCTGGTCGCGCAGATCCTTGAGCCAGGTCTTGCCGAAAGACTCCCAGGCCAGAACGTCGACTCCGCGGGCGCCCAGCAACGACCACAAGGCCATCTCGACCGCCCCGGTGTCGGACGCCGGCACGATCCCCAGCCGGTAGTCCGCCGGCACGCCGAGCAACGCGCGAGAGCGCTCGATCACCTCCATCAGGCGCGCCTTGCCGGCCTTGGCCCGATGCGACCGGCCCAGCGGCGCGCCCTCCAGACCCGACAGCGACCAGCCCGGACGCTTGGCACAAGGACCGGAGGAAAAGCAGGGGTTCTCGGGTCGCAAGGTCGGACGGCCGGGCTCGACGGTCGTCATAGCAAGAGCTCCTTGGGGCGATGGCAGCCATTGGGGACGGGATGCGGGGGCGCGATACTAACACTATGTTGCAGTGCGTCAATCCGACCTCCGTCGCACACGCTATGATAGACTCCGGCGGCGCGGAGGCCTAAAAGGGCCGGCTTTCGTGACGGCCCGAAGCGGAGCGCAGCGATGGTCACGGTGGAGCAGATCACGCTCTTCGCGATCCTGGGGACGGCCCTGGCGCTCTTCGCCAGGAGCCGCATCCGCTACGATGTCGTGGCCGTCCTGGCGCTCCTGGCCGCGGTGATCACCGGCCTGGTGCCCGCCGAAGAGGCCTTTCTCGGCTTCGGCCATCCGGCGGTCATCACGGTGGCCGCGATCCTCGTGCTGTCGCGCGCGATCGGCCAAACCGGGCTCGTCGACCTGGCTGCCCGCTGGCTGCAGCGCTTCAGCGCCAGCCCGACCCGCCACGTCTTCGCGCTCGGCTCGCTGACGGCGGTCCTTTCAGCCTTCATCAACAACGTCGGCGCCGTCGCCCTGGTGCTGCCCGTCGCCCTGCGCAGCGCGCTCGACGTGGCGCGCCCGCCGAGCCAGATCCTCATGCCGGTCTCCTTCGCCTCCCTGCTCGGCGGCCTCGTCACCCTGATCGGCACGCCGCCCAACATCATCATCGCGAACCTGCGCGCCGCCCAGCAGGGCGAGCCCTTCGGCATGTTCGACTTCACCCCCGTCGGACTCGGCGTGGCGCTGGCCGGCGTGATCTTCGTCGCCCTGATAGGCTGGCGCCTCATCCCCTTCCGGGCGGAGCCGAGCGCGGATATCGACGCCCTGTTCCACATCGAGGACTACATCACCGAAGTCCGGCTGCCGGCCGACACGCCCTTCGTCGGCAAGCGGATCATCGATCTGGAGACCCTGGCCCAGGGCAACATCGCGGTCGTCGCGCTGATCCGCCGCAAGGACCGGATGCTGGCGCCCTCCGGCTTCCTGCGCCTACAGGCCGACGACATCCTGATCCTGGAGTCCGACACGGCGACGCTCGACAAGATCGTCGAGGACGCCCAGCTCGAGCTGGTCGGCACGGCCGAGATGACGGCGGAGAACCTGCGCTCCGAGCGGGTCGGCATGCTTGAGGTCGTGGTCATGCCGGGCTCGCGCATGGAGGGGCGCACGGCGCGCACATTGCGCCTGCACAGCCGCTTCGGCCTCAACCTCCTCGGCGTCGCGCGCGAGGGCCAGGCGATCGGCGAGCGCTTGGGCAGCTTGCGTTTCACCGCTGGCGACGTGCTGCTGCTACAGGGCGAGCGCGAGGCCATGCCGGATGCCTTCTCCGCCCTGGGCTGCCTGCCGCTCGCCGAGCGCGGCATCGCCTTCGGCCGGCGCCCGACACGCCTGGTCTCGCCGCTCGCCTTCGCGGGCGCGATCCTGCTGGTGGCGATTGGCTTGCTGCCGCCGCAGATCGCCTTCGTCGCGGCGGTCGCGGTCATCGTGATCGCCGGCGAGGTCAGCCTGCGCGACCTCTACGACTCGATCGACTGGAGCGTCATCGTCCTGCTCGGCGCGCTGATCCCGGTCGGCATGGCTTTGGAGACGACCGGCGGCAGCCAGGTGATCGCCGCGCCGATCCTCGCGCTCAAGGGCGAACTGCCGGTCTGGGCCCTGCTCGCGCTGCTGATGGTTGTCACGATGCTGCTGTCGGACGTGATGAACAACGCCGCCACCGCCGTGCTCATGGCCCCCATCGGCATCACCATTGCGCAAGGCCTCGGCGCCGACGCCGATCCCTTTCTCATGGCCGTCGCGGTCGGCGCCTCCTCGACCTACCTGACACCGATCGGCCACCAATCGAACCTGCTGGTCATGGGCCCCGGCGGCTACCGCTTCGGCGACTACTGGCGCATGGGCCTGCCGCTCGACGTGATCATCGTCGCGGTCGCCGTGCCGCTGATCCTGATGGTTTGGCCGGTTTAGCGCGATTACCGGTTCATGACCGCATTGCGCCGAAGGATTCCGATCGTCCCGGCGTCATTGCGAGCCGGCGCAAGCCGGCGTGGCAAGCCAAGGCCACCGCTCCGGGGGTAGCGGGCTGGATTGCTTCGCTCCGCTCGCAATGACGCTCACGCGGTGACAGACCGGCAAGCAAACGACCTAATCCTATCGCTCCGGCCGGCGGCCGAGGATGTGGATGGCGGTGAAGGTCATGACCGCCTCGCCCTCCTGATTGACGACCTCATAGGCCATGCGCAGGACGCCGCGGTCCGGCTTCGATTCGGA
>JAKSDN010001182.1 GCA_022360075.1 Kiloniellales bacterium
GCCGATCCCTTCGGCGGCGTGATCATCACCGACTGGTATTCTCCCCCCGAGGCCGCGAACGAGCGCTTCAAGGTCAACGTCTACATCCTCGGCCGCGACCTGCGCGCCGACGGCATCCGCGCGGCGGTCTTCCGGCAAGAAGCGAACAGCTTCGGGAACTGGGTCGCAGCCCAGGTCGACAGCCAGACGGTGCTCGATCTCGAGAACGCCATCCTCACCCGCGCCCGTCAGCTTCGCATCGCCGGCCTTCAGTAAACGCCGCGAGAAGCGTTGCCGTTCGCGACGCGCCGGGACCCGAAAGCCGCCCAGCATCCCGGTATGGGATGAGCGAACGCTTTCCGAGACAGCATGGCCGGCACCGGTGCACCGGCGACGGACGGAAGTGAGATGAGCAGGTACAACGTCAAAGAGACCGAGGCGAAGTGGCAGGAGGCCTGGTCCCGGTCGGGCTGCTTTTCGGCCAGCGACGATTCGAGCCGGCCGAAGTACTACGTGCTCGAGATGTTCCCCTATCCGTCCGGCCGCATCCATATGGGGCACGTACGGAACTATACGATCGGTGACGTCATCGCGCGTTACAAGCGGGCGCGCGGCTTCAACGTGCTGCACCCGATGGGTTGGGACGCCTTCGGCCTGCCGGCCGAGAACGCGGCCATGGAGCGGGGCATTCACCCGGCCGAGTGGACCCGCTCCAACATCGCGACGATGCGCAGCCAGCTTCAGATGATGGGGCTGTCGCTCGATTGGGAGCGCGAACTCGCGACCTGCGACGAGGCGTACTATCACCAGCAACAAGCGCTGTTCCTCGACTTCCTCGAGGCCGACCTGGCCTATCGCAGGGAGTCTTGGGTCAACTGGGACCCGGTCGACCAGACCGTGCTGGCCAACGAGCAAGTGATCGAGGGACGGGGCTGGCGATCCGGCGCGTTGGTCGAAAAGCGCAAGCTCTCGCAGTGGTTCTTCCGCATCACCGCCTATGCCGATGCCTTGCTGTCCGCGCTTGAGGGTCTGGAGCGCTGGCCTGAGAAGGTTCGCTTGATGCAGCAGAACTGGATCGGCCGCTCCGAGGGCGCCCGGGTCGATTTCGCGCTGACCGGCGATGCCGCCTTCGCCGAGCAACCGCTGACGGTTTTCACCACGCGTCCGGACACCCTCTTCGGCGCCTCCTTCTGCGCGCTTTCGCCCCACCATCCGTTCGCGGCCGCCTTGGCCGAGAAGGATTCCGACCTGGCAGCCTTCATCGCCGAATGCGACCGTTTGGGCACCAGCGAAGAGGCGATCGAGACGGCGGAGAAGCAAGGCTACCGCACGGCGCTCGAGGCCGTTCATCCCTTCGACGAGAGCTGGCATCTGCCCGTCTATGTAGCGAACTTCGTGCTGATGGAGTACGGCACCGGGGCGATCTTCGGCTGTCCGGGGCACGACCAGCGCGACCTCGACTTCGCGCGCAAGTACGATCTGTCGGTCACACCCGTCGTCCTGCCCGAAGGCGAGGATGCCGCGACCTTCGCCATCGGCGACGAGGCCTACATCGGCCCGGGGCGTGTCATCAACTCGCGATTCCTCGACGGCCTCGAGGTGCAGGAGGCAATCGCCGCAGCCGTTCGCGCGCTCGAGGAGCGCGGTCAGGGAAAAGGCGAGATTCAATACCGGCTGCGCGACTGGGGGATCTCGCGGCAGCGCTATTGGGGTTGCCCGATCCCCGTCGTCCATTGCCAAAGCTGCGGCGTCGTGCCGGTGCCCAAGGCGGACCTACCGGTTCGGCTGCCCGAGGACATCGCCTTCGACCGGCCAGGTAATCCGCTGGACCATCATCCGACCTGGAAGCATGTCGCCTGTCCGCGCTGCGGCGCCGAGGCGGTGCGCGACACGGACACGATGGACACCTTCGTCGATTCCTCCTGGTACTTCGCCCGCTTCTGCTCGCCGCATGCGAGCGTGCCGGTCGCGGCCGAGTCGGTCGGCTACTGGTTGCCGGTCGATCAGTACATCGGCGGCATCGAGCACGCGATCCTGCATCTGCTCTATTCGCGTTTCTTCGTGCGGGCCATGGCGCGCAGCGGACATCTCGAGCTCGAGGAGCCCTTCGCCGGACTGTTCACCCAAGGCATGGTCTGCCACGAGACCTACAAGGACGAGGCCGACAAGTGGCTCTATCCGGAGGAGGTGAAGAAGCTCCCTGACGGCACCGCCGTGCACGCGGAGAGCGGCGCGCCGGTGCGGATCGGGCGGATCGAGTCGATGAGCAAGTCGAAGCGCAACGTCGTCGATCCGGAGCGGATCATCAAAACCTACGGCGCGGACACCGCGCGCTGGTTCATGCTATCCGACAGCCCGCCGGAGCGGGAGATGGAGTGGACCGATGCCGGCGTCGAGGGCGCGTTTCGCTTCGTCAACCGGGTCTGGCGCCTGGTGACGGAGGATCTCGAAGCCCTGCCGCCTCGCGGCGGGCCGGCGCCCGCCGGGATGGGCGAAGCCGCGTTCGGCTTGCGCCGGAGCGTCCACGCAGCCATCGAGGCGGTCACCACCGACATCGAGCAGTTCCGTTTCAACCGCGCGGTGGCGCGGATCTACGAGCTGTCGAACAGCGTGTCTGCGTTCGACGCGCGAGACGACGCCGACCGCTGGGCCCTGCGCGAAGCGCTCGAGATCATGACCCGCCTGCTGGCACCGATGATGCCCCATCTCGGCGAAGAGCTGTGGCAGCGTCTAACCGGCGGCGCGGCGCAGGGCGTCGGCATGCTGGTCGATCAGCCTTGGCCCGAGCATGACTCGGACCTGCTTGTCGAGGACAAGGTGACCGTCGCGGTGCAGGTGAACGGCAAGCTACGCGCGACGCTCTCCCTGCCGCGCGACGCCGAGGAGGCCTCCGTGCGCGACGCCGCGCTCGGCGCGCCGGCCGTGCAAAGAGCGATGGCGGCGCGGGAGGCGCGGCGCGTGATTGTGGTCAAGAACAAGATCGTCAATGTCGTCGTTTGATCCAGCCGCGCTTCGCGAGCGTCGTTGGTTTCTCACCGGTGTCTCCACGTCTTGCGGCCTCATCGCCTTGTCGGGCTGCGGCTTTCGCCCACTCTACGGCCGACGTGCGGAGACCGGACAATCGACTCTGGACGCGTTGTCGCGGATCTACATCTCGCCGCTTGAAGATCGGACCGGCCAGCAACTGCAGAATCTGCTGAGCGAACGCCTGAACCCGCGGGGCCGGCGGGGCAACGCGCTCTATGCGCTGCAGGTTCGCTTGCGCGAGACTACCCGCGAGCTGGCCTTGCGTTCCGACCAAACGGCGACGCGCGCGGAGCTGCGCCTGACGGCGGAGTTCGTTCTGCGCCGCCGCGCCGATCAGAAGAGGCTCACGGGCGGCACCAGCTTCTCGGCGAACAGCTACAACATCCTGGAATCGCAGTTCGCCACACAGGTATCCGAGCAGGATGCCCGCGAGCGCGGGCTGCGCGAAGTCTCCGACGACATCAAGATCCGGTTGGCGGCTCATTTCGACCAGCCGTTGGATCCCGACAGGGAGGAATAGGCTTGGCCCCGTCACCCAAGTGCCGAAGTGGGGACGGGCGTTGAAGATTTCCCCGGCCCAAGCGGATCGCTTTGTCGCCGACCCCGGCCCCAACGTTCGCGCCGTCCTGATTTACGGGCCGGATGGCGGTCTCGTTCAGGAGCGAGCCGAAGCCCTGACGCGATCCGTGGTCGAGGATCCCGGTGATCCTTTCCGCGTGACCGAGCTCAAGGCCTCCCAGGTCATCGAGGACGGCGCGCGCCTGACCGACGAAGCCGCGGCCCTGTCCTTGACCGGTGGCCGGCGCGTGGTCCGGCTGCGCGATGCGGGTGATTCACTGGCCCCGCCATTGATGGACTTCCTCGCCGCGCCGCTTGGCGACGCCCTGGTCGTGATCGAGGCCGGCGACCTGCCGCCGCGGTCGAACCTACGCAAGCTTTTCGAGGGCGGCGAGCTGGCGGCGGCCCTGCCGTGCTATCGCGACGACGAGCGCAGCCTCGCTCAGCTCGTCCGCGAGACGCTGGCGGCCGAGGGCTTGAGCCCGAGCGCGGAGGCTCTGGCCTTCCTGACCGGCCATCTCGGCGGCGACCGGCAGCTCACCCGCCGCGAGCTGGAGAAGCTCGTGCTCTACAAGGCCGATGCCCCACGCGCGCCTGGCTCGCCGGCACAGGTCGAGATCGACGACGTGATGGCCTGCATCGGCGACAGTGCCCTGCGCACCTTGGACGATCTCGCCTTCGCGCTGGCCGAGGGCGACCTGGCCGCGCTGGAGCGCAACCTCGGGCGGGCGCTGGCCGAGGGCGCGAACGCCGTCTCCCTCGTTCGGGTCGCCAGCCGCCACCTGCTGCGCCTGCACTTCGTCGCCGGGCTGGTCGCCGCGGGCACGGCGCCGGAGGATGCGCTGAAGCGGCTTCGGCCGCCGGTCTTCTGGAAGCTGAAAGCGCGCTTCCTGGGCCAGGTCCGACGGTGGCGGCCGGACCAACTGGCCCGCGCCTTGGCACGGCTGATCGAGGCGGAAGCAGAGTCGAAGCGCAGCGGAAGCCCGGGCGAGACCGTCATCGCGCGCGTCCTGCTCGAAGTCGCCGCGAACGCGCCGCGCCCTAGGGGATGAAGCTGGACCAGCGTTCGCCGATCAGGACGCGGACGATGGGCATGGCCTCGTCTCGGGGCATGCCGGGCCGCAGCCGGGCGTCGTAGAGAATCCCCAGCATCAGCTTGTCGGCCGCGGTCATCTCGAAGACCCGGTCTTCCTCGCAGAACAGCGACGGCCTGTAGTGGCAGGCGTCGGCCGGCAGGCCCATGACCTGAACCAACTCCTCGAGGATGCAGTCGCGCCGGATGCGGTCGGGAATATCCGTGCCGAACAGCGCGATCGCCGAGCGGATCTCGCCGCTTCGGTAGCTCATGCGGTAGGTCGCCATGCAGGCGATGCGCCGGGTGTCGCGGGCGACCCTCGAGCCCGAGACCTCGGCGAAGCGCCGTCGCGGAACAAAGCCGATGCGCAACGTCGCGCTTCCCGAGTGACTGCCCTCGGGCGCGGCCTCGCGCCAGAGATGGCCGGTGATCGCCTGGATGTCGCGCAAGGTCGCCTCGAGATCGGCGCGATGCCAACGCACCAGCTCCGCGTTCTGCGGCGAGCTGAGCCAGGCGACGACCGGATCCTCGGTCCACTTGGTGACGATGCCGTGAGAGCGGCGAAAGTCGGTGTTGAAGGCCACGGCATCGAACTGCGACGCCACGTTCTCGGGGGTCGGCTCGATGACCTTCGGGCCGCCACTGGCGCAACCGGCGAGCAGGAGCGCGATGAACACAGCACGCATGGAACGAGAATATCGGCCATGTGGAGCCCCGGGCAATCGCGGTCGATGCAATTCGCGTATCCTCGCGAAATCCAGGGCATCGACAGGCAAGCAGCGGATTTGCTTGGCTTTCCCTCGGTCGTTACGGGAAAGCAATGAAAATTCGAGGCCACCACTCGTTTCGTTCCGATGGCGGATTGATTTACCCCGATTTCATTCCGTTATCGGAATAATGTGGTCCAACCGGCGTCAATCGTAGAGTTTGCAGCGGGTTGACGGGAACCGTCAGATCGGGCTGGGGGTTTGGTTGAGACGCTGAAGCACGTCGTCGAGCTGTTCGAGCGTCTTGTAGTGGATCGTCAGCGAGCCGCCTTGGCCGTGGATGTCGATGCTGACCCTGAGGCCGAGCAAGTCGGAGAGGTCGCGTTCCAGCGCGAGGGTGTCTGCGTCCTTCACCGGCGCCTTCGGCTCGGCCTTGCCGCGGCGCTGCGCTCTTTCGCCTTTAGCGGCGCGCGCCAAGGCCTCGGCCTCGCGCACGCTCAGGCCCTTGGCGATGACCTCGCCCGCCAGTGCGGCCGGATCCTCCGCGTTGATGAGAGCCCGGGCGTGGCCGGCGCTCAGGCGTCCCGCTTCGACCTCCGATTTGACGGTATCCGGCAGGCCGAGCAGCCGGAGGCTGTTGGCGACGTAGCTGCGGCTCTTGCCCAGCGCCTTGGCCAAGTCGTCCGGGCGGTGATCGTGCTCGTCGATCAGGCGCTGAAGGGCGACGGCTTCGTCGAGCGGATTGAGGTCCTGGCGCTGCAGGTTCTCGACCAGCGCGAGCTCCAAGGTCTGTTGGTCATCCAAATCCCGAATCACGACGGGCACCTGGTGGAGCTGGGCGAGCTGGGCCGCGCGCCAACGCCGCTCGCCAGCGACGATCTCGTAATCGCTGGCGCGTTCCGGATGGCGACGCACCAGAATGGGCTGCAGCACGCCGGCGGTCTTCATCGAGGCCGCCAGCTCCTGCGTCGCTTCGTCGTCGAAACGGCGGCGCGGCTGCTTGGGATTGGGATGAAGCTGGCCGATCGGCACGTCCTTGGAAGCGCGCACCCGGTCCAAAGAGGTGTAGTCGGCACCGTCCTCGCCAAAGAGCGCCGAGAGACCCCGCCCTAATTGGTTACGTCGTGCTTGTTCGGTCATGGCGGCCGCCTTTATCTATTCACTTTGACAGACAGAACCTATCCAAATTTGTTAGACAGCAATCGCCGCGTTCGACTCCGCGCGCCGCTCACGACGCAGCATCTCGCCGGCCAGATGGATATAGGCTTGCGATCCAGCGCAGCGATGGTCGTAGAGCAGGACCGGTTTACCGTGAGACGGCGCCTCGGACACCCGGACGTTGCGCGGGATAACAGTTTCGTAAACTTTGGCACCGAGATGCGCCCGAACGTCCGCCGCGACGAGGTCACACAGGTTATTGCGGCGGTCGAACATGGTCAGCACTATCCCTTGTATGTCGAGATCCGGATTGAAGGCACGACGCACCCGGCTCAAGGTATTCAGGAGGTGCGTCAGGCCTTCCAGCGCGTAAAACTCGGCCTGTAGCGGCACCAGGACGGAGCCTGCGGCGACGAGAGCGTTGAGCGTGAGAAAGCCGAGCGCCGGCGGACAATCGATAAGAATGAAGTCGTAGTCGCCCAAGACCGGGACCAGCGCATCCTTCAGGCGATACTCGCGGCGCTCGAGATAGACGAGCTCGACCTCGGCACCGGACAGATCGACCGAGGACGGTACGACATCCATGCGCGGAATGTCGCTCGCGATCGTCGAGTCCGCGATGGCCGCACCATGTATCAAAACTGGATAGACACCGGACCCGCGCCGCTCTGAGCCGATCCCGAGTCCGGTGCTCGCATTGCCCTGGGGGTCAAGATCGACGACAAGGACACGCTTGCCGCAGGCAGCCAAGGCCGTCGCCAGGTTGATCGCGGTCGTCGTCTTGCCGACCCCACCCTTCTGATTGGCGATCGCCAGAACCCGGGCCTGCCCCGACTCCGGGTCGGAGGAGATGTCAGTGTCGAACAACTTCACGGCCAAGCACTCCAATCTGGAGAATGGTGCCGGAGGGGTCGCTCCGGCTTGGATGACGGTCGGCGCGCATCGACCAGCGAAGTTCCGCCTCGGCAAGCTCCTGGTTGGCGGATTTACCCTTGAGAAACAGTCCGTAGACGCCTTCGCGCAAGTAGGGCTCAGCCTGCTCGAGGAGCTCCGGCAGCGGCGCAAAGGCACGCGCGGTCACCACGTCGACGGCGAAGTCCTTCATTTGCTCGACCCGAACCGCATGGATGTGGGCGTCGCTGCCGACCTCGCGCGCCACCTCGCGGAGGAAGATCGCCTTGCGCTGGTCGGAATCGACCAAGTGAACGTCGCCCGCGCCGAGCACCGAGAGCACCATGCCGGGAAAGCCGGCGCCACTACCGATGTCGATGATAACCCGTCGCCGACCGGCCGGCACCGGCGGTAAATGGAAGATGAGCTGAGCGGAATCAAGCATGTGGCGCCGCCAAAGATCATCGAGCGTCGAGTCGGCGACGAGGTTGATCTTGCGGTTCCATTTGACGAGTAGATCAGCATAGGCTTCGAGCTTGGCCAGCGTTTCACGTGAAACACCGACCTCGCGCTGGAACTCCTCGGGCGTCATAGGCACGCGGGACGCGGTCATCAGATTGCGATCTACCCTGTCACTTGGCTCTCCAGTTCTCCCTGTGACCTGTTTTCTCGTTATCCTTCCCGGCGGTATCGGCCTCATCCGCGGTCATGCCGCGCGGCTCGCTCCCCGCCGCTTGACGAATCGAAGCAAAGCTATCAGACCGGCCGGAGTCATGCCAGTCAATCGCGCCGCCGCGCCCAATGTCGCCGGCCGAGACCGTTCCAGCATCTGCCGCACCTCGTTCGACAGACTCGGCACCGTCGCGTAGTCCATATCCGCCGGCAGCATAAGCGCCTCGTCCTTGCGAAAGGCCCGGATGTCGGCCTCCTGCCGCGCCATGTAGCCGGCATAGGCCGCCTCGATCTCGAGCTGCTGTGCGGCCGCAGCCGGAATTCCGGCGAGGGGCGGCCAAACGCTCGCCAAACGCGCGATGTCGACGTTCGGATAGGCCAGGAGCTCGTAGCCGCTGCGCCGCTGCCCATCCCGGTTCACGGCGAATCCGGCCCGAATCAGTCTGTCCGGCGAATCGGACAGTGCACGAAGCTGCTCGCGGCCGGCTGCGATTGCGGCCCGCTTCTCGGCGCAAGCCGCCGCCCTCGCCCGAGACACGCAGCCGATCCGCTCCCCCATCGGGGTCAAACGCAGATCTGCGTTGTCCGCGCGCAGGGTCAAGCGGTACTCCGCCCGGCTCGTGAACATGCGATAGGGCTCGGTCACGCCGCGGGTGACCAAGTCGTCGATCATCACGCCGATATAGCCGTCCGCCCGATCGAATCCGAAATCCGCCACGCCGCCCCCGGCCAGGCGCGCCGCGTTGATCCCGGCGATCACACCCTGGGCCGCCGCTTCCTCGTAGCCCGTGGTGCCATTGATCTGACCGGCGAAAAACAAGCCCGGAATGCGCCGCGTCTCCAACCCCGGAGTCAATTCCCGCGGATCGACATAGTCGTACTCGATCGCGTAACCGGCCTGCCGCATTTCGGCCCGCTCGAGCCCCGGAATGCTCTTCAGCAGCGCGGCCTGAACTTCCATCGGCAGGGACGTCGAGATTCCGTTCGGATAGACCGTCGTGTCGTCCAGGCCTTCCGGCTCGAGGAAAATCTGGTGCCGCTCCCGCCCGGCGAAACGCACGACCTTGTCCTCGATCGAGGGGCAATAGCGCGGCCCGGCGCTCTCGATCTGGCCGGAGTAGATCGGCGCCCGATCGAGGTTCGCGCGAATCAGCTCATGGCTCTCCGGCGTCGTGTAGGTGATGTAGCAATCGACCTGTGGGCCCGTGATCGCCGCGGTCATCGTCGAGAAGGGCTCCGGCACGGGATCGCCCGTCTGAACCGCGAGCGCTCCGTAGTCGATCGTCCGACCGTCGAGACGCGGCGGGGTTCCGGTCTTCAGACGCCCCAGACCGAAGCCGATCCGCCCCAAGGTGCGCGAAAGCGCCACGGCCGGGGCCTCGCCGACCCGGCCCGCCGGCGTCTTCTCCTCGCCGCGATAGATGATCCCCCGCAAGAAGGTCCCCGTGGTCAGCACCACACAAGCGGCAACGACCGTCTCCCCTGCCCCCGTGACTACGCCGACACAGCGCCCCGAAGGGTCGAGGCTCAAATCCTCGACCGACTCGGCTCTAATCGTCAGATTGGCCTGTGACCGGAGAAGCGCCTGTATCGCTTCGCGATAGAGGCGCCGATCCGCCTGCGCACGCGGCCCCCGAACGGCCGGGCCCTTGCTGCGGTTGAGGACCCTGAACTGGATGCCAGCCGCATCGATCGCCCGTGCCATGAGCCCGTCGAGCGCATCGACCTCGCGCACGAGATGTCCCTTGCCTAATCCGCCGATCGCCGGATTGCAGGACATTACGCCGATCGTCTCGACCTTATGGCTGACCAGCAGCGTCGCGGCTCCCATGCGCGCCGCCGCTGCCGCCGCCTCGCAGCCGGCATGGCCGCCGCCGACCACGATCACATCATAAGCCACCATGGCCGCGTTTTAGGCGATGGCCCTAGGCCCTGTCAAAAGGCCCGTCGCCGGGCTGGCGTACCGAGTGGTGTTTCACGTGAAACAGGCCGCCGAACCGCTATTTCCCGATACAGAAGTCGCGGAAAATGACGTCCAGCAATTCCTCCACGTCAACACGACCAGCGATCCGCCCCAAAGCGCGTGCAGCCAACCGCAAATCCTCGGCCGCAAGCTCCAGGGACGATACGGCCGCCGCCCGCTCCAGTGCCGCCCGGCAATCCTCCAGCGCCACCCGATGCCGAGCCCGCGTCACGCGCACGTCCACGCCGGCAACGCCAAGGCGCTCTTCCGCCATTTCACCCAACCGGTCGATCACGCGCTGAAGCCCCGCACCCGTCCTTGCGGAAGTCGCGATCCCTTCGCGCTTGAGCCCCCCATTCCCCGCCGCTCTTCCCAGTGAAGACCGCTCCGCTTCCGGAACGAGGTCCATTTTATTCACCAAGATCAAGCTGTTCTCGTCCAGCAAACCCGCCGTCTCGCCATCCAGGTCCGGCCAAGAAACCGCGTCGAAGACGGCAATCTTCAGGTCTGCCGCCGCCGCCCGATCGCGGGCGCGTCTCATGCCCTCCCGCTCAACTGGATCCACTTGGCGCTGCAAAGACAGATCCGATCCTTCCGCGACGCGACGCAGCCCCGCCGTATCGGCGAGAATCACCGGCCAGCCCTTGAGATCCAGATGGACCTCGATCACGTCCCGCGTGGTCCCGGCGGTCTCGGACACGATTGCAACCTCACGCCGCGCGAGCGCGTTCAGCAAGCTCGATTTGCCGACATTCGGCGCCCCCACGATCGCCACCAACAAGCCTTCCCGCAACCGCTCGCCGCAGCCCCGATCGTCCAGCGTCTCGGCCAGAGCGGTTTCGAGCGCGCGCACCTCCGATCGAACTTGTTCGACGAGACCGGCCGGGATGTCCTCTTCCGGAAAATCGATCTCTGCCTCGATGTGCGCGAGCGCCCGCACCAGACGGCCGCGCCAGGCCTCCA
>JAKSDN010000059.1 GCA_022360075.1 Kiloniellales bacterium
GCCCGCCCAAGGCGGCCGAGCTGAAGCGGATCCTGGGCTTGCTCGGCCTCGGCGCCCGTGCGCTGATGCGGCGCAAGGAAGCGGCCTACAAGGAGCTCGGCCTCGCCGACGAGGCGCTGAGCGAGGCCGCACTGGTCAAGGCGATGGTCGAGAACCCGATCCTGATCGAGCGGCCCATCGTGCTCGCCAACGGCAAGGCCGCCCTCGGGCGGCCGCCGGAGCAGGTTTTGGAGATCTTGTGAACGGCCTTCGACCGCGTAGGGCGCAATAGCGTGAGCGTATTGCGCCGCATGGAGGCGCCGGCGCCGTCCACTTACATGCGGCGGATCACGCTCCGCTGACCCGCCCTACGGATCTGACAACCGACAGCAAGAAGGGGGCGCTCGAAGCGCCCCCTCCCCTCGTCTCCCTAGAGCTTGGGCCGCGACTATTCGGCGGCGTCCTTGTCGCTTTCCCTCTGGATCACGATCACCGGATCGACCTTCCGCAGCTCCTCCATGGGAATGTGGCAGGCGATGATGTGGCCCGGCGTGTCCTCGGCTTGGGGCGGCACGTCGGTCTCGCAGATCGCGCCGACCTTGCGCTGACAGCGCGTGTTGAAGGGGCAGCCCTTCGGTGGGTTCATCACGCTCGGCAGATTGCCCTCGAGGATGATCCGCTTCTTCTCGATCGAGGTATCGGCGATCGGCACGGCCGACAGCAGCGCCTCGGTATAGGGATGATAGGGCGGCGCGAAGACCTCGTCGGTGTTGCCCTGCTCGACGATGTGCCCGAGGTACATGACCACAACCCGATCGGCCAGGTAGCGCACCAGGCTGAGGTCATGGCTGATGAAGACCAGGGTCGTGCGGTAGGTCCGCTGGATGTCCATCAGCAGCCCGGTGACCGCCGCCTGGACCGAGACGTCGAGCGCCGAAACCGGCTCGTCGGCCACGACCATCTTCGGGTTGCCGGCGAAGGCGCGGGCGATGCCCACGCGCTGCTTCTGCCCGCCTGAGAGCTGGCGCGGGCGCCGCCGGGCAAAATCCCGCGGCAGCTTGACCAGATCGAGCAGCTCCATCACGCGCGCCTCGATCCGGTCCGGGTCGCTCTCGACGCCGAACTTCTTGATGACGCGGGCGAGCTGCGCGCCGACCGAGTGGCTCGGGTTCAAGGTGTCGAAGGGGTTCTGGAACACCATCTGCACCGAGCCGACCTGCTCGGGCGAGCGCT
This sequence comes from Kiloniellales bacterium, assembly GCA_022360075.1. Next base: position 1,213 of record JAKSDN010000059.1, read on the forward strand.
TCTGGACCGGGAAATTGGAGACGTCCTGGCCCTTGAAGACGACCTCGCCGTCGGTCGCGGTCTCGAGGCCCATCAGCACCTTCGCAAAGGTCGACTTGCCGCAGCCCGACTCGCCGACGATCGCGACCGTCTCCGACTCCTTGGCGTCGAAAGAGATGCTCTCGTTCGCCTTGACGTACTTGACCCGGTCGCCCTTGATCAGGGCGGCGATCGAGTTATCGGTCAGCTCGTAGTACTTCTTCATCTTGTTGATGGCGAGGACGGTGTCGCCGACCTCGATCTCGCCGGTGGTCAGACCTTCGGGCCGGTAGGCCGCCCAGTCGATGTCGCCCCAGCGCTCGCAGCGCACACGGTGCCCCGCCTCGTCGGGCACTTCGGTCATATTGACCTGACCGCGGTTGCAGACCCCCTCGACGAAGTGGTCGCAGCGCGGCCCGAAATAGCAGCCGTAAGGCCGCTCATGCGGCAAGGGAAGCTGGCCGCGGATCGGCACCAACGGCCGCGCCGTCTTGTCGGCCCCGGGCAAGGGTATCGCGCTGAACAGCCCCTTGGTATAGGGGTGCTTCATGCTGTCGAAGACCTCGTCGACCGTGCCCTCCTCGACCACGACGCCCGAGTACATCACGTTGACCCTTTGGCAGGTCGCCAGGATCAAGCCGAGGTTGTGCGAGATGTAGATCATCGAGGTGTTGAACTTCTCGGCGATCTCCGCGATCAGCTCGATGATGCCGGCCTCGACCGTCACGTCGAGGGCCGTGGTCGGCTCGTCGAGCAGCAGCAGCGAGGGGTTCGAGAGCAGCGCCATGGCGATGACCACGCGCTGCTGCTGGCCGCCGGAAATCTGGTGCGGATAGGAGTCCATCACCCGCTCGGGATCCGGCAACTTCACACCGGCCAGGATCTCAATCGCACGGTCCCTGGCCTCTTGCTCGGTCACGTCTTCGTGATAGAGCGGCACCTCCATGAGCTGCTTGCCGAGCTGCATGCTCGGGTTCAGCGAGGCCATCGGTTCCTGATAGACCATGGCGATCTCGTTGCCGCGAAGCTGACGCAGCTCCTCCTCGCTGTAGGTCGCCAGGTCCCGGCCCTTGTAGATCACCTCGCCGCCGACGATGCCGCCGTTGCGCCCCATGTACTGCATGATCGCCATGGCCACGGTCGACTTGCCGCAGCCGGACTCGCCGACCAGGCCGACGCTCCCGCCCTGGTGCAGCTTGAGATTGAAATCGACCACGGCCGGGATCTCACCCGCCCGGGTGAAGTAGGAGATGCAGAGGTTGTTGCACTCCAGGATCGGGCCGTCGAAGTTGTGTCCGTTGCCACTACTCATTGCTTTGCCCTCAGTCGCGCAACGAGACTTCGCGCAGTCCGTCGGCCAGGAGATTGAAGCCGAGGACCAGCGACGAGATCGCGATGCAGGGGAACGCCGCCATGTGCGGGAATGTCATGGCCATCTGGCGGGTTTCATTGATCATGCCACCCCAGTCGGGATCGGGCGGCGGCAGACCCAGGCCGAGGAAGCCAAGCACACCGATCGTGATGATGACATAGCCCAAGCGCAGGCAGGCATCGACGATCAACGGCCCTCGCGCGTTCGGCAGGATCTCGACCAGCATGATCCGCCATGGCGTCTCGCCGCGGGTCTCGGCGGCGAAGACGTACTCTCGATTACGCAGGTCGAGCACGAGGCCGCGCACGATGCGCATGATGCCCGGCGCGCTGGCGAAGGTGACCGCGATCACGATGTTGATGGCCGAGGCGCCGATCGTCGCGATGATGATGACGTAGAGCACCAGCACGGGGAACGACAGGATGACGTTGGCCACGAAGGACAGCACGTCGTCGACCACGCCGCGGCGATAACCGGCCGCCAGCCCCATCGGGATGCCGACGGCGTAGGCGCAGAAAGTCGCCAGCGGCGCGAAGATCAGGACCTGCCTGGAGCCGTGAATGATCCGGCTCAAGATGTCGCGGCCGATATGATCGGTGCCGAGCCAGAAGGTGCCGCAGTCGAACTTGCCTTGGTTGTCTCCGAAGCGGATCGGGGCGCAGATCTCCTCCACCTTGCCCATCGGCAGCGAGGCGCCGGCATCGAGAATGAACTCCTGGCCGATCGGCCCCAAAGGAAAGAGCGTCGCGTTCGGCGGGAAAGGCGCCAGAAGCGGCGCAAAGAGCGCGATGATCACCCAAAAGACGATAATCCCCGCGCCCACCATGCCGACCGCGCTTTCGCGCAGCAACGCCATGGACTTCAGGCTGCGCAGAATCGACGATTCGCGTTGCGGGATGTCGAGTGTTGTATCGGTCATCGTCGGGCGCCTCCTAGCTAAAGCGGATCCGCGGGTTCAGGTAGGTGTACCCGACATCGGAAATGGTCTGGGTGGCCACGGCGACGAAGACGGCAACCATGGCGCAGGCCTCGATCAGGAAGATGTCCTGATTGAGCGAGGCCTCCAGGAGGAGGGCTCCGAAGCCCTTGTAGGCGAAGAAGAACTCGACCACGATCACGCCGGACAGCAGCCAGTTGATCTGCAGCATGATCACGGTAAAGGGAGCGATCAGCGCGTTGCGCAGGGCGTGGCGCATGATGACGGTCTTGTAGGGCAGGCCTTTGAGCACGGCCGTGCGGATGTAGTGGGTCATCATGACCTCGGCCATCGAGGCCCGCGTCATGCGCGCGACATAGCCGAAGTCGTAGAGCACCAGCACCATGACCGGCAGGATGAGCTGGACGATGTCGAAGCCGTCGGTCATCCCACTGGTGCCCGGCAGCAAGCCGAACCAGAACACGAAGACCGCCGATAAGAGCACGGCGCTCGCGAATTCAGGGATCGAGGTGGTGACGATCGAGGCGACCGATATGGTGCGGTCGAGCGTCGAGCCCTCGCGCATCCCGGCCAGCACCCCGAGCGAAAGCGACAGTGGGATCACCACGCCAAGCGTCGCGAGCGCCAGGATTCCGGTGTTGGCCAAGCGTGGCCAGAGCACGTCCGCCACCGGGGTCTTGAAGCGGATCGACTCGCCGAAATCCCCGACCGTGAAATTGCCCAGCCAGCGCACGTAGCGCAGCGGCAACGGATCGTTGTAGCCGTTTTGCTCGAGCCAGATCTCGCGCTGCTCCTCGGAGCTATAGGGTCCCAGCACCTTGGTCGCCACGTTGCCGGGCGAGACCTCCAAGAGCAGGAACAGCAACATGGAGACAACCACCATGGTGAGAATCATGGTGCCGGCGCGTCGTACGATGAAGACAAGCATGGTCTGCCACCTCGTCCCTTCTATTCCCCCCTGACGGAGCCCGTCGCGTCGCGCGGGCCCTCTATTCGAAAACCGCGGGGGCCTAAACCCCCGCGGTTTCGCTTATCGGCTATCCGAGCCAGACATCCTGGAACTGATGATAGAAGGTCGGATGCAGTTGGTAGCCTTTGACCTGCTTGGTCGATGCCGAGAAGACCGCGCGCCAGAGTGGCTGTGCGATGACGGCATCGTCCTGCAGGATCTTCTGCACCTTTTCCATCTTGCTCCGGCGCTCGTTGACGTCGAGCGTCGCGCCGGCATCGTCCAAGGCTGCGTCGAAGGCCGGATTGTTGTAGGCGCTCTCGTTCCACGGCACCCCACCGCGATAACCGAGGTTCAACACCATCACGCCCAACGGCCGATGGGTCCAGGAGGTGAAGCCGAACGGCGTCTTGTCCCAGACATCCCAGTAGCTCGCACCCGGCATCGGGTTGAGCTGCAGATTGATGCCGGCCGGCGAGAGCTGCTCTTTGAAGCCCTGCATGGCGGCCAGGTGCCAAGCGTCGGCCGAGCCTAGGTCGATCTTGAGGTCAAGGCCGCCGCCGAAGCCGGCCTCGGCCAACAGGGCCTTGGCCTTCTCGATGTCGGGCTTCAGGGCCGGAAGCTTGAAGTATTCGGGATGGATCGGCGCCACGTGATGGTTCTCGCCCGCCGCGCCGCGCCCGCGATAAGCGATGTTCAAGAGCGCCGCGTGATCCATGCAAGCCGCAACCGCCTGGCGCACCCGCACGTCATCGAAGGGCTTTTCCGTGACCCGCATGCGCGCAACGCCGGTCTGTGCCGTGACGGCTTGATGCAGGACCGCGGTCGGTAGCCGCTCGACCACATCGATCGCCGAGACGTCGACCTCGTAGACCTGATCGACCTGACCGGAAGCCAGGGCCGAGACGCCGGCCATGGGATCGTCGCCGTGATCGACGTAGAAGATCTCGTCGAGCCAGACATCACCGCCCCAGTAAGGCTCGGACCGACGGGTCAACAGACAGCGCTCGCCGACCTGGAAATCGGCCAGCTGATAGGGACCGGTGCCGACCGGGTTCTTCGCAAGATCGCCGCCTTCCTCGTCGAAACGGCGATGCACGATCGCCGTCGGATAGTTGTAGAGGTTCTCCGGGATCGCGAGCTCGGCGCGCGAGAGATTGAGCCGGATCGTGTGGTCGTCGACCTTTTCGATGGCGCCATCGATCATGCGCTTGGACATGACCGGATTGCCGCTGTCGTCCTTCTTGCCGGTGTCGACGTCCTCGACCATGCCGGCGAACAGACCGATATTGGACGAGCCGGTCGCCGGGTCGAGCCAGCGCTCGAAATTGTGGACCACATCGTCGGCGCCGAAATCGTCACCGTTGTTCCACTTCACGCCCTGGCGCAGATGCAGCGTCCAGGTCTTGAGATCGTCAGATGCTTCCCACTTCTCGGCCAGATAGGGACGGGTCACGTTGTCGGTACCGGTCACGGTCAGATATTCGATGATCTGCCGCGCCTGATTGGACTTCTGCGTCCAGTCGAACGTCGCGGGGTCGGTCATCTCCTGTACCCGCATGGAGCAGCGCATGTTGCCGCCCATCTTCGGCGTCGCGGCCTGTGCCCTCGGGACGAAACTTTCGCCGGTTACCTTGCCGACCATGGCGTAAGCTGCCGTCGCCGACAC
>JAKSDN010000025.1 GCA_022360075.1 Kiloniellales bacterium
CACGTCGAACGTGCCACCACCCAAGTCGTAGACGGCGATCTTCTCGTCGGACTTCTTGTCGAGGCCGTAAGCGAGGGACGCGGCGGTCGGCTCGTTGATGATGCGCTTCACGTCGAGGCCGGCAATCTTGCCGGCGTCCTTGGTGGCCTGGCGCTGGGCGTCGTTGAAGTAAGCCGGCACCGTGATCACGGCCTGGGTGACATCCTCGCCGAGGTAGCTCTCGGCGGTCTCCTTCATCTTCTGCAGGATGAAGGCCGAGACCTGGCTTGGGCTGTACTTCTTGTCCTGGGCCTCGACCCAGGCATCGCCGTTGTCGGCCTTGACGATCTGATAGGGGACGAGATCGACGTCCTTCTTGGTCATGGGATCGTCGAAGCGCCGGCCGATCAGACGCTTGATGGCGAAGAGCGTGTTCTCGGGATTGGTCACCGCCTGGCGCTTGGCCGGCTGACCGACGAGGCGCTCGCCGGAATCGCTGAACGCGACCATCGAAGGCGTCGTACGCACGCCCTCGGCATTCTCGACAACCTTGGAATCCTTGCCTTCCATGAGCGCGACACAGGAATTGGTCGTGCCCAGGTCGATACCGATAACTTTGCCCATAGGGATCTCCTTTTGCAGCAACCCATGCGACCGGCCTCGCTGGCAAGCGCCGGTCCGGGGCCCCGTCTTCGACTAGAGCTGATATCGCTTGAGTTCGTGGGGATATATAAGCAGCGATGGCCCGGCTGCAAGCCTGAATACCGCAGAAACCCGCGGTTTTACCGTCTATTAGCCCGTTCAAAGCCGGCGCGACGGCCGGCCTCGGCTTGCGCCTTGGCCCGCATCGCGCGAGACTCCCCCGCCCGGCCCGACGACAGAGAGCAGCCATGTCGAACCGCCCGCCTCCCCTGCCGCAGGACGGCATCTACCGGGCGATCCTGGCCGTCATGGTCGCCAGCGTCATTCTCGGCGCGGTGATCGCCCTGGTCGGCGAGCTGGTCTATCACGACAAGACGATCTCGCGGGTCGGCACCTGGGCGGTGCTGATTTCCGGCGCCATCTACTTCGTGTTCCGCTGGCTCGGCCGCCGCGAGGCCAAGCGCCAGGCCGAGCGGGGCGACCGGGAGCGCCAGGGTCGCTGGGACGACTGGGACGAGCGCGACGAATAGCCGTGATCATCTCCGCCAGCTACCGCACCGACATCCCGGCCTTCTACGCCGACTGGTTCTTAGAGCGCCTGCGCGCCGGCTTCGCCCAGGTGCGCAACCCCTACGGCGGCGGCCTGCAACGAATGTCGCTCGTGCCAGGAGATATCGACGGCTTCGTTTTCTGGACTCGCAACGCCCGGCCTTTCCGGCCCGCCCTCGAAGCGGTCGCAGCCGCGTGCCTTCCTTTCGTGGTGCACTACACGGTCACCGGCTATCCCAGGCCGCTCGAGGCCTCGGTCGTGCCCTGGGCGCAAGCGCTCGACGACATGCGCTGGATCGCCCGGCGCTTCGGCCCGAAGAGCGTGGTTTGGCGCTACGACCCGCTGTTCTTCACGTCGCTCACCCCAGCCGGCTGGCATCGCACGACTTTTGCCCGTCTGGCCAAGGCCTTATCAGAGGACAAGGTCACAGACGAAGTCGTGTTGTCCTGCGCCACGATCTACACCAAGACCAAGACCAACACCGAGCGCGCAGCGCGCCGCCATGGCTTCACCTGGCGCGATCCGGAGGCCGAGGAAAAGCGCGCCTTGCTCGAGGACCTTGCTGGACTTGCCGCCGGATACGGCCTCAAGGCCACGCTCTGCGCCCAGCCCGATCTGCTGGTCCCGGGACTGGCACCAGCCAGCTGCATCGACGCCGAGCGTCTCGCCGCCGTGGCCGGCCGGCCGATTCGAGCCAGGTCCAAAGGTAACCGACCAGGCTGCCTGTGCGCCGAATCGCGCGACATCGGCGCCTACGACACCTGCCCGCACGGCTGTGTCTACTGCTATGCCGTGCGCCGGCCGGAGATCGCCAAGGTCCGCTATAGGGAGCACGATTCAGGTGGGGAGAGTCTGATTGAGTCGCTAAGTGCCAAGGCACCGCGAACACGGGCGGCTCGCGCCTAAGCGCCTGACACCGAGGTTGGAACGGAGCCCAGAGCTGTTTTTTCCACCCTCCATTTTGTCATTGCCGGGCTTGACCCGGCAATCCATCGGGGTCCGAGACTGGGACTTCAATGGACCCTCGGGTCAAGCCCGAGGGTGACAGAGGAGAAGTCGGCGGCAGTCCAATAGCCTAACAAAAACCGCTACTTCGCGAGCGGCGCCCTAAGCCTCGGTATCCACGTGGCTGCCGGGTTCCGATGGCGCCTCCGGCTCGGGTTGAGCCTCATCGGCCGGATCCTCCTCACTCGAAGCCGCCGCCGCCGGACCGCCCTTGGTCACGCCGACGCGGGCCGGGCGCAGGAGCCGGTCGTGCAGCAGGTAGCCGGCCTGCACCACCTGGGCGATCACGCCGGCGGGCTGGCTCGGGTCGGGAATCTCGAACATGGCCTCGTGGCGATGCGGATCGAGCCGTTCGCCGAGCGGTTCGATCTTGACGATGTTGTGCCGCTCGAAGGCGGTCACCAACTCTTTCTCGGTCAGCTTCAGGCCGGCCACAAGCGGCGCCAGCGCCTCGTTCGCCTCGTCCTCCTTCGGCACGCTTTCCAGGGCGCGGGCGAGGTTGTCGGCAACGCCGAGCAGGTCCTTGATCAAGGGCGCGGCGGCGTACTTGATCGCCTCGTCGCGCTCGCGCCGGGTGCGGCGGCGTACGTTCTCGACCTCCGCCATCGAGCGCAGAAGCTGATCCTTCAGGCTCGCCACCTCGGCCTCCAGCTCCGCCACCGGATCGGTCTCGGATTCCGGCAGGATTCCGGACTCTTCCTCGATCAGAATATCGGCAGCCTCGCCCTCCGCGGTCTCCGCCGCAGGCTCTTGCGCCTCGGCTTCGGTCGCCTCGGCGGCCTTTGCCTCGACATCGCTCTCGGCCTCGGGGCCGGCGCCGTTGGGTTTGCGGTCGGACATGCCTTATGTCGTCTCCTTCAGTGTCTGAACCGGCCGGAGTCAGATCCAGCCGATCGCCATCAATCAATCAGTCGGCCGATCACCTTGGCGGTGTAGTCCACCATGGGAATGATGCGCGCGTAGTCGATGCGGGTGGGACCGATCACGCCCAAGGCACCGACGAGTTGGCTGCGCGAGTTGGCGTAGGGCGCGATGATCATCGAGCAACCAGCCAGGCCGAAAAGCTCGTTGTCCGAGCCGATGAAGATCTGCACGCCCTCGGCAAGATCGGCCAGGTTCAGAAGATTGAGCAGCGTCTCCTTGGTCTCAAGCAGGCTGAAGAGCTGACGGATCCGCTCCAGGTCCTCGATCGCCTCGACGTCGTCGAGGAGCTGCGCCTGGCCACGCACGATCAAGGCCCCGGCCGGCCCGTCGTCGGCCCACATGGCCAGACCCTGCTCGACCACGCGGCCGGTCAGATCGTCGAGCTCGGCCCGATGCTTGGCGAGCTCGTC
>JAKSDN010001180.1 GCA_022360075.1 Kiloniellales bacterium
CGGGCTCTGGGTGCTGTCGGGCAATCCTTCGCGCTTTTTCTACGAGGCCATGGGCGGCGAGAGCTGCGCGAAGCGGCAGGAGCCTTTCGCCGGCCGGCTCCTCGACGAGACCGCCTATTGCTGGAGCGACTTGGGCGCTTGGCTGACGTCCCGCCGGTGAGGTTTGGTGCCGAGGGCATACCAGTCGATGTTGCGGGTGGCGATCATCGTGACGGCGAGAGCCCCAAGCAGCAGCAGAGAGCCGAGCAGCAGGGCCTGGTCCTCGGCCTGAAGGGTGGCGAAGAGATAGCCGTAGACTGCACCGAGGAGACCGCCGATCACGACACCATTGCGCCGACTGGCCGTCACTTTCGCTAGGTACCAGGCGATGAGTGCGATCGATGGTACCGTCGCCAGCAGGTAGGCGCGCGCGAATCCGACGACTTCGGAGAGCGACAGCAAAAGCAGGAAAAAGAGGCAAAGGGCTGCCGCGACAAAGCCGTATTGGATCACGTGGATTCGCCCGCCCGACAGCGCCTCGATCACGAAGACGATGCCGCAGACCAGGGCGACGAAGAGGATTCCGTACTTCACGGCACGCTCGGCCTTCAGATAGTGGCTCACGGGCTCGATGAGGCCGATCACGGCCGCCGACCCCGGTTCGGCCGGGAACAGTTTCGGGCGCCTCGGATCGTCGCTGCGCCAGTGCTGGGGCAGGCCCCGCGCGAATCGAGACAACTCCCAGGCCGCGGTGAAGCCCTGATCGTCGATCTCCGTCGTCGCCGGCAAGAACGCGCCGCCGAAGCTCGGATGCGGCCAGTCGGCGGTGACGTCGATGCGCGTGCGTCGGCCGAGCGGGTGGAAGTCGACTTGGCCGCTGCCGTTCGTCGTGATCTCGAGCGTGAAAGCACCAGGCCAGCCTTTGGCGGACTCCGGACCGGGCTCAGGGAGGGCCAGATCGGCGCTGAGGACGCCGCCGGTCTCGCCGAGCCTTCGGCCGAGGCGAAGCGGCAGTGCCTTGCCGTTCCAAACGATGGCATCGGCCGCATCGATGGCGCTGATGTTATCGACATAGAATTCGAGGCGTGCGGCCTTCCAGCGGATCGTTTCTCCTTCCTTGATGTCGAAGGCGGCGCTTTCGGGCAATCCGAAGGCACCCGTCACCTTTGTGTCGGCCGTGAAGACCAGGGCCTGATAGATCCCCCGCTTGCGCGCCTGCACCCTGACATCGGAAGAAATGGCGAGGTCCTTGGAAAGGATAGTGATCTGTTCACGTACAAGCGGATCGGCCTTTCGACCCTCGGCCCGGCTATAGCTGTGCTGTGGTCTTGGACTTTCGTTTCGGCTGACTGGCCTCGGCTTGTCGAAGGGCAGCACCAGAACCGGCCCGACAAGGCTCTGAGGTCCGCCCCAAGTTTGGTGAAGCTCGGCAACCACGCCGTCATGGCGCGATTGCCGCTCCAGAACGATGCCCCGGATCATCGTGAGAGGGACGAGGCTGGCGAGAACCAGGAGGAGGAGCCCTGCGATCTTGAGGTACGGTGGATAGCGGCGCAGCAGGCCCCGGTAGTCGTGGGGCGTCTTAACGCTGTCGTTGCTTGGCTCTTGAGTCATGGCGTGCCCTCCTGGTTGCAGGATTGCTTCTCGGGCATGACTCTGGCTGGCTCTGGGTGATCCTGCGGCGGCTTCATGGCGCTGCGACGGTGATTTGATGTTAGCGTTGGCCGGACCCGGCGAATCGTCTATCTAGCCGCATGGCGGATCGCATCCTCCTCCTCGACTTCGGCTCCCAGGTCACGCAGCTCATCGCCCGGCGCCTGCGCGAGGCGGGCGTCTATTGCGAGATCTGGCCCTACAACGCCTCCGACGAGCGTATCCGCGCATTCGAACCCGCGGCGGTCGTCCTCTCCGGCGGGCCGGCCTCTGTGGTCATGGCCGAGACGCCGCGCGTGCCCGCGGTGGTCTTCGAGCTCGGCGTGCCGGTGCTCGGCATCTGCTACGGCCAGCAGGCCATGTGCGCGCAGCTCGGCGGCGAGGTCGAGAGCTCCGACCACCAGGAATTCGGCCGCGCCTATCTCGAGGTCCAGGAGCCTTGCGGCCTGACAGAGGGGCTCTGGTCGGCGGGCGAGAAGCATCAGGTCTGGATGAGCCACGGCGACCGCGTCGTGCGCCTGCCCGAGGGCTTCCGGCCGGTCGGCACCTCCGACGGCGCGCCCTTCGCGATGGTGGCCGACGAGGCGCGGCGCTACTACGGCGTTCAGTTCCATCCCGAGGTCGTGCACACGCCCGACGGCGCCAAGCTCCTCGCCAACTTCAGCCACCGCGTCGCGGGCTGTAGTGGCGACTGGACCATGGCGGCCTTTCGCGAGCGCGCGCTGGGTCAGATCCGCGAGCAGGTCGGCGACGCCCGGGTGATCTGCGGCCTCTCCGGCGGGGTCGATTCCGCGGTCGCCGCCGTCTTGATCCACGAGGCGATCGGCGAACAGCTTACCTGCATCTTCGTCGATCACGGCCTGCTGCGCCTGGGCGAGGCCGACCAGGTGGTCGAGCTGTTCCGCCATCACTACAACATCCCACTGGTGCATCGCGACGCGGCGTCGCTTTTCCTCGGCAAGCTGGCCGGCGTCGGCGATCCGGAGCAGAAGCGCAAGATCATCGGCGCCACCTTCATCGACGTCTTCGAGCAGGAGGCGGGCAAGATCGGCGGCGCCGAGTTCCTGGCCCAGGGCACGCTCTATCCCGACGTGATCGAGTCGGTCTCCTTCACCGGAGGGCCGAGCGTCACGATCAAGTCGCACCACAACGTCGGCGGCCTGCCCGAGCGCATGAACATGAAGCTGGTGGAGCCGCTGCGCGAGCTCTTCAAGGACGAGGTGCGCGCGCTCGGCCGCGAGCTCGGCCTGCCCGCCGACATGGTCGGCCGCCATCCCTTTCCCGGGCCGGGCCTGGCGATCCGCATCCCCGGCGAAGTCACGGCCGAGGCCTGCGAGATCCTGCGCAAGGCCGATGCGATCTACCTGGAGGAGATC
>JAKSDN010000462.1 GCA_022360075.1 Kiloniellales bacterium
GCCATAGCGGGCGGCGAGCTGGATGCCGATCGGCAGGCCCGCGGCGTTCCAATGCAAGGGGATCGAGGCGGCCGGCTGGCCGGTTATGTTGAACAGCGGCGTGAAGGGCGTGAAGTCTCTGACCCGCGCATTGTAGCTGTCGAGATCGCCGTCGGTCCTGATCGTGCCGAGCGGTACGGGCGGCTCCGCCAGGGTCGGCGTGAGGAACAAGTCGTAGGTCTCGAAGAAGCCAGCGACATCGCGGCCGGTGCGGTGGATCTCGTAGACGGCGCGCAGGTAGTCCATGGCGGAGTGAGTCCGGCCCCGTTCCGCGAAAAGCCAGTTGACCCGCTCGACGTCGTCCGGCCGGGCTGGCCTCTGTTCGCTGGGATGCCCGCCGTCCAGGGTGTCGGCCATGTTGGACGCAACGACGGTCAAGAGCGCGCCGCGCATCGCGTCCCCGTCGAAGTCGGGTGCTGCCTCCTCCACGTGGTGGCCGAGGTCTTCGAGCATCCGGGCGGCGCGCTCGACGGCCTCGCGGCAATCCTCGTGGACCGAGACGCCGAAGGGCGCCTCGCGGGTCATGGCGATCCGCAGGCTGCCCGGCTCGGCGCCGACCTCCTCGAGATAGGCCCGCGTCGGCGGCGGGGCGGTGTAGGGATCGCCCGGCGCGGGCCCACAGGTCGCGTCCAACAGGGCGGCGGAATCGCGCACGCTGCGGCTGACGACGTGGGCCGTGGCGAGGCCGGCCCAGCCCTCGCCAGCCGCCGGCGCGTGAGTCATGCGGCCGCGGCTGGGCTTCAGACCGAACAGGCCGCAGCAAGAAGCGGGGATGCGGATCGAGCCGCCGCCGTCGGAGGCATGGGCCATCGGCACGTAGCCCGCCGCCACCGCCGCCGCCGAGCCGCCGCTCGAGCCGCCAGCGGTGCGATCCCGGCTCCAGGGGTTCCGCGTGGCGCCGTGCACGGCCGTCTCGGTCGAGACCGAGATGCCGAGCTCCGACGTGCTGGCCTTGCCGACGATCACCAGGCCGGCCCGGCGATAGCGGGTGACGATCTCGCTCTCCCAATCGACCGTCCAGCCGCGGTGCAGCCGGCTGCCGTTCTCGCAGGGCGCTCCGGGGTAGAACACGTAGAGATCCTTGAGCAGGAAGGGCACGCCGTGGAAGGGCCCCTCGGGCAGCCCGGCGATCACCTGTTCGCGCGCCTTATCGAACAGCGGCTGGACGATCGCGTTGATCGCGGGGTCGCGCGCGTCGATGCGCTCGATGGCGGCGAACAGCAGGTCGCGCGGACCGACCTCGCCGCGGCGCACGAGCTCGGCCAGGCCCAGCGCGTCGTAGTCCTCGTAGTCGTCGAAAGTCGTCATACCGCTGCCCCTCCCCGCGTTTGTTCGAGTAGCACTGAATGAAGGATTTATCCACGGGGGTGCTATGAGTTCGTCGAAGAAACACGAAGCGCTTTCATGCGGAGATACCGGGATGCCGTCAATTGCACTGTCACCCTCGGGCTTGATCCGAGGGTCCATCGAGGTCCGAGACTCGGACCGCGATGGATTGCCGGGTCAAGCCCGGCAATGACAGACTGCTGTTCATAGCGTCGCCATTCGTGGAACCTCGTTCATCCCGGCCAATTCAAAGCCCATCGCACCACACCCGACCTTGCCGCCCGGCGGCGAATTCCCGATGATCCCGCGCGTCACGGCTGAGGGGGATGACGGTGGCAGATGGGCAGAGGGCGCTGCTCGGCGTCGACTTGGGGGCGGGCAGCCTGAAGGCTTCGGTGATCGCGCCGGGCGGTGCCCTGTTGGGCGAGGCTTCGCATCCGATTGCGACGGCGAGCCCCAAGCTAGGCTGGGCCGAGCAGGATCCCGTGGACTGGTACCGCGCCTTCTGCCGCGCCGTGCCCGAGGCCATCGCGCGGTCGGGCCTTGCGGCCAACGACCTCGCGGCGCTCGGCATCAGCGGCGGCGCCCACATCGAGGTGCTGGTCGATGCCGAGGACCGGGTGATCCGCCCGGCCATCCTCTGGAGCGATCAGCGCAGCGCCGCGGAGGCCGAAGAGCTGCACGCCCGCGCCGGCGAGAGGATCATCGAGGCCTCGCTCAACCGGGTCAACCCGACCTGGACCCTGGCGCACTTGCTGTGGTTGCAACGCCACGAGCCGGAGGCCGTCGCGCGGACCGCGCGCCTCTTCATCTCCAAGGACTATCTGCGTTATCGCGTCACCGGCGACTGGCACAGCGATTTCAGCGACGCGGTCGGCGCCCTGATGGCCGATGCCGCGACGCGCGGCTGGTCGGCGGAGATCTGCGGCCTGATCGACTGGCCGCTCGACCGGCTGCCGCCGCTCGCCGCGCCTGAATCAGTCGTTGGCGCCGTCACCGCGCAGGCGGCCGAAGCCGCCGGCTTGCCCGCGGGTCTGCCGGTGGTCACCGGCAGCAACGACACGACGGTCGAGCTCTACGGTGCCGGGGCGGTCACGCCGGGGCAGGGAGCGATCAAGCTGGCGACGGCCGGCGTGCTGTTCCAGGTCGCCGACGGCCCGGCCGTGCATCCGCCGATCTCCTGCTATCCCCATGTCATCGACGGTCTCTACTACACCGCGACCGGCACCAACTCCTGCGCCTCGGCCCATCGCTGGCTGCGCGACAACTTCTTCACGCCGTTCGATCCGGATGCCGCGTTCGATGGCGGAGCTTTGTTCCAGGCCATGGACGCGTTGGCCGCCGAGGTGCCGGCAGGGGCGGACGGTCTGCTGTTCCATCCCTATCTCCAAGGCGAGCGCGGCCCCTATTGGGACCCGCACCTGCGCGCCGACTTCATAGGCCTGACGATGCGCCACGGCCGTGCGCATCTGGTACGGGCGCTCTACGAGGGCATCGCCTTCTCGATCCGCGACCTGATGGAGTCGGCGCGGGCCGAGGGGCTGGACTACCAAGAGATCCGCCTGCTCGGCGGCGGGGCGCGCAGCCCGGTCTGGCGCCAGATCATGGCCGACGTGACCGGCTTGACGATCGACTGTCCGGAGCGCGGCGACGCCTCCTTCGGCGCGGCGCTGGTCGCCGGGCTGGGTGTAGGGATCTTCGGCTCGCCGCAGGAGGCGGTCGAGCGCTGCGTGCGCCTCGCCGCGCGCTGTCTGCCCGACCCGGCGCGGCACGCCCACTACGGCGAGCTCTTCGCGGTCTACAAGGAGGCTCAGGCCAGGCTCGCGCCCCTCGATCACCGTTTGCACGCCCTGAGCAGCGGGGGCTAATTCCCCGCCGAGCCGTCAGGAAAGAGCGACCGAGAAGCCGTCGTCGCCGACCGTCTCGCCGGCGGGATTGAGCCCGTAGGTGATGGCGCGCAGGTAGTCGACCAAGCTCTGCCGGTCCTTGATGTGATCGATCTGGCCGTAGGGGATGGGATCGCCGATCTGAAGCCGTACCTCGCTGCCGATGCGCCGTGCGACCTCTTTGAGGATCAGGGCCTCGCGCAGCGCGCCGTTGATGTGACTGGCGATCTGGAACAGGCGGCTGTTCTGGCCCTCGAAGAAGATCGGCAGGACCGTCGCCTGGGACTGGGCGATCAGCTTGGCGGTGAAGGGCTTCCACTCGGAGTCCACGGCCCGGCTGAACCAGCGCTCGGCGGTCGAGACCGCGCCCGCCGGGAAGACGATCACGGCGCCGCCCTCGGCGAGCTGCTCCAGGGCGAGGCGCCGCGATTCGAGGTTCTGGCGGACCGCCTGCTTGGTCTCGGTGAAGTCGATCGGCAGCAGAAACGGCCGGATCTCCGGCGCCCGGTAGAGCACGCTGTGGGCCAGCACCTTGAACTCGCGGCGCACCTTCGAGGTTAGATAGCTGATGACGATCCCATCGAGCACGCCGTAGGGATGGTTCGCGACCACGACCAGCGGGCCTTCCTTGGGAATGGCCCTGAAGCGTGTCTCGTCGTAGCGCACGCTCAAGCGCAATCGGCGAACGGCCGCCTCCCAGAAGCTCGCCTCCGGCCCGCCTTGCAGCCGGTACTCCCGATAGAGCCGGGCGAGCCGCGGCTGGCCGGTCACCTTCTCGATGGAGTGGATCGCCAGGCGGCGGAGGAGGGGATCGTCAGGATTGGCGTAGGAGACCGTCGGAATCTCTCGCGCGCGACGGCGCATCTTGCGCTCGCGAGCACCAGGGGAATTGGACACGCTGGCTTCCCGAACAGTGAAATCGGTCACTGAAAAGATCGAGTCTATCGGAAGGAAGGGAAGCTTTTATGAAGCTCTCGTGAGAAGGGGAGACCTGATCGGTCAGAAAAACGAAACAAGTGTGAAGAGCGTTTCTAGCCTTACTTCGACGTCCGGATCTTCGCGCGATTCATTCCTCCGCGTCCTCACCCTTCGACAAGCTCAGGATGAGGGGTCCAGGGGGAGGTGCTGTTGGAATGCCTCGGGACTCCCGCGCAATTTAGTTTGTCAGCGACGACTGAAACGTCTCCTCGAACCACGCCTCGTCCGGCATCTCCGGCAGACCGATGAAGACCAGGCAGGCGGGCGGGGGCGTTTCGGCGCGGCGCCACTTCTCGATCTGAAGACGGCGGCCGGCGCGCTGGACCAGGAACGTCTCGTCGCCGGTGCGAACGAAACCCTTCACCCGCAGAACCGGCCGTGGCAGGGCCGCCAAGGCGTCGCGCAGTCGGTCGAGATGGACCGGCCGCTCCAGCCTGAGCGTCAAACTGCGGAACTGCGCGCCGTGATCGTGTCCGGCACCATGTCCGATTTGAGCGGACGCCGCCCGGTCCGAGGCGGCGCCGAACAGAAGACCCAACGGCAGGCGGGCCTGTACGCTCTCCATGATGGCGGCGGCCGGTGCGCGTTGCGCGAGCCAGGCTCGTAGCGCCGAACACTGGGCCTCGCCGATCAGGTCGGTCTTGTTGAGCACGAGGACCTCCGCGCTGTCGAGTTGGCTGCCCACGGTCTCTTGCAATCGCGCGTCCTTGGCACGCTCCCGGATCGTCTCGCCGTCGACCAGCACGATCGTCAGATCGCGCTGCAGTGCCGGATGCAGCGTCCCCACGTCGGCGATCTGGCGCGGGTCGGCGACGCCGCTGGCCTCGACGACGATGTGCTCGGGCGGCATCGGCCGGGCCAGGAGCTGGTTCAAGGTTTGCAGCAGGCTGTCGCCGATGGTGCAGCAGAGGCAGCCGTTGGCGAAGGTGATGGTGTCGCCGCCGTGCTCGGCGACCAAGGCGCCGTCGATCGCGATATCGCCGAAGTCGTTCACCAGGACCGCGAAGCGCCGGCCACTGGTCTCGGTCAGCAGCCGGTTCAACAGCGTCGTCTTGCCGGCGCCGAGAAAGCCGCCGATGACCGTGAGTGGGATCGCTGCGCGCGTCAAAGCTCAGGCCGGGACGAGCTCGGCACAAGGAAAGACCTCTCCGCCGAGCAGCGTCCCCCAGACGGGCACGTCCTTCAAGGCCGCCGGGCCGACGGTCAGCGGGTCTTCGTCCAGGACCGCGAAGTCGGCGCGCTTGCCGGTCTCGATCGAGCCGAGCTCGCCGTCGAGCTTGAGCGTGTAGGCCGCGCCGAGGGTGATGGCCTGGAGCGCGTCCTCGACCGTGATACGCTCGGCCTCGCCGAGCACGCGGCCCGAGACGGTCTCGCGGTTGACGGCGCACCAGGCCGTGAAGAGCGGCGCCAAGGGCGTGATCGGCGCATCGGAGTGAATGGCGAAGGGCACGCCCCAGCGCTTGGCCGATCCGGCGGCGTTCATGCGCTCGGCCCGCTCGGGCCCGAGGGTCTGCGCAGCGTGCTCGTCGCCCCAGTAGTAGAGGTGGTTGGCGAAGAGGTTCGCGCAGACCCCGAGCCGCGCCATGCGCCGGTAGTGCGCCTCGTGCGCCATCTGGCAGTGTTGCAGGGTGAAGCGCGCGTCGTCGCCCGGCGATTTGGCGAGTACGGATTCGATCGCGTCCAGCACGACCTCGGTCGCCTGGTCGCCGTTGGTGTGGATGTGAACTTGCAACCCGGCTTCGTGATAGGCGGCGATGACCCGGGGGATCTCGTCGGGGTCCATGTACCAGAGCCCGTTCGGGCTGCCGTTGTAATAGCCGGGCCACTTCAGCCGTGCGGTGAAGCCCTGGATCGAGCCGTCGGCGATCAGCTTGATCAGGCCGAAGCGCAGCTTGTCGCTGCTTTGGGGGACCAGGCCCTTCATCTTCGCCACGCCTTCTTCCACCGGGCCGGAAAGACCCAGGTAGGCGGGGACGATCCGCAGCGGATAGGCGGGGTCGTCGCTCACCGCGCGCAGGTTCTCAATCGTTTGTGCGGGCAGGGCGTTGGCAAGATCGGTCGCCGTCGTCACGCCGGCGAGCTGGGCGGAGCGGGCGAAGGCCCGGAGCGAGGCCTCCTTGCCCATCTCCTCGAAGTGATCGCGGCCGACCGCGCCGAGCGCGAGGAAGCGCGCCGGCATGCCCAGCAGCTCGCCGCTCGGCGCACCGTCCGGGCCTTTCATGATCCCCATGACATCGGTCGAGGCGGTGATGTTCGCGCGCTCCAGGACCAGGCTGTTGACGTTGATGATGTGGAAGCTGGCGTGCACGACGACGATCGGCCGCCGGGTCGAGACGCGGTCGAGATCGGCGGCGGCCATGCGCCGGCCGGCGAAGTAGATCGGATCGAAACCCCAGGCGATGATCGGCGCCTCGGGGTCGCTCAGCTTGGCCTCCACGCGGCGCAGGTGTTCGACGACCTCGTCGATGCTGCGCAGCGCCGGCCGGGTGACGCCGTCCGGCCCGCGGCGTTCGAAGTAGCCGACGTAGTGGTCCTGCCAGACGCTGCCCTCCAACGAGTGGGAATGGCCCTCGATCATGCCCGGCATGAGCACCTTGTCGGCCAGGCGCTCGTCGAGTGTGTGATCGCCCCAGCCGGTGAGCTCCTCGAGGCTGCCGGCGCCGAGGATGCGGCCGTCGCGCACGGCGACGTGGGTCGCGAGCGGCCGGCGCGGGTTCATGGTGATGATCTTCTTGGCGCGAAAGATGGTGATGTCGCTCACGGCGGAAGGTCCCCGGCGTCTGCAGATCGGGCGTCGACTGTGCCATTTGTCGGGGCCGCCTCAAAGTGTGTTCGCTGACGTCTTCGTCCTTGCACCTTGTAAGCCGTCGTTGGTCGGAGCAATGATCACCTCTCAAGGGGGAGTAATCGTGGGTGAACCAGCGGACTGGACGGCTGCGGACCCGACGCCTTAGTCTGTTGCTCCGTCCGAATGCGGCCAGGTGAGGCAGCGGCCCGGAGCGACCGTGAGCCGGGGCGGCAGCCAAGAAAACACGATGAGGGAGAATGGTGTGATGCGCTCTCGGATCTTCAAGATTGAGGCGATGCTCGTTGCCGCTTGCATCGCGGGGCCGGCGTTGCTCGCGCAGTCGGGTGACTTGTTTGCTGCGCCGAAGGAAGGCGGCACGCTGGTGATCGGCATGACCCAGAAGCCGCGGCATCTGAACCCGGCTGTCCAATCGGGTATCGCGACCGCCGTTCCGGGCACGCAGATCTTCGCCACGCCCCTGCGCTTTGACGAGAACTGGAACCCGCAGCCCTACCTGGCCGAGAGCTGGGAGGTCTCGGACGACGGGCTGAGCGTGACCCTCAAGCTGCGCGAGGCCAAGTTCCACGACGGCAAGCCGATCACCTCGGAGGATCTTGCCTTCTCGCTCATGACGGTGAAGGAAAACCATCCCTTCAAGGCCATGTTCGCGCCGGTGACCGCGGTCGATACACCCGATGCCCGCACCGCCGTCATCAAGCTCGAGCATCCGCACCCGGCGATCCTGCTCGCCATGTCATCCGCGCTTCTGGCGGTCATTCCCAAGCACGTCTACGGCGACGGCCAGGACCCGAAGTCGCACCCCGCCAATTCCCAGACCGTCGGCTCCGGCGCCTACAAGCTGGTCGAGTTCAAGCCCGGCGAGCACATCATCATGGAGCGCAACCCGGACTATTTCATGGATGAAGGTCCCTACATGGACCGGATCATCGTTCGCACATACAAGGACGCGACCAGCCTGGCGCTCGCCGCCGACAAGGGCGACGTCGACATGTACCCCTTCCTGGCCGCGGCGCGCGACATCAAGCGCCTCAACGACAACGGCGATCTGATCGTCACCAACCAGGGCTACGCTGCCGTCGGCCCGATCAACTGGCTGGCCTTCAACACCAAGCACGAGGTCCTCAAGGACAAGAAGGTGCGCCAGGCCATCGCCTACGCGCTCGACCGCAACTTCGTGGTCAACGCTCTGCAGGGCGGCGCCTCGACCCCGGCGACGGGTCCGATCGCCAACGACAGCCCCTTCTACACGGCCGACATCGAGACCTACGACGTCGATCTCGACAAGGCGGCAAGCCTGCTCGACGAGGCCGGCCATCCCGTGAAGGACGGCACGCGCTTCGCGCTCACCATCGATTACATCCCCGGCTTGCCGGAGCAGCAGAAGTCGATCGCCGAATACCTGCGCTCGCAGCTCAAGAAGATCGGCATCGATATCACCGTACGCTCCGCGCCGGACTTTCCGACCTGGGCCAAGCGGGTCAGCAACCATGAGTTCGACTTGACGATGGACGTGGTGTTCAACTGGGGCGACCCGGTGATCGGTGTGCACCGGACCTATCTCTGCAGCAACATCAAGGTCGGTGTCATCTGGTCCAACACCCAGAGCTACTGCAATCCCAAGGTCGACGAGCTGCTCGACAAGGCGAGCAAGGAGACCGACCAGGACAAGCGGCAGGCGCTCTACAAAGAGTTCCAGCAGATCGTCGTCGACGAGGTGCCGCTCACCTACGTCAACCTGCTGCCCTATCACACGGCCTACAGCAAGAAGCTCGGCAATCCGCCGCTCAGCATCTGGGGCACCATGGCGCCGCTGGACCAGGTCTATTGGCAGGAGTGAGGCGGCTGATCTGAGGCGCGGGCTTCGAGGCGCGCCCTGGCGGGCGTCTCAGAGTTCGTGAAAGGTGGGTGAAGGGGCTGGAGAACCGTTGTGCGTCCTTCGAGACGCCCGCTAGAGCGGGCTCCTCAGGATGAGGACATTTCTTAATGCCACCCTCGGTCGACCTCATCCTGAGGAGCGCCCCTTAGGGCGCGTCTCGAAGGACGCACGGCAGCAATGCAGCGCAGTCCAACGATGCTAGCATGTAACGCAGTGGCTCGAGAGCTTTGACGAATCTCCCATGCGCCTCCTGACGGTCATCGCTCAACGTCTCGCCTACGCGGTGATCCTGATCCTCGCCGTGGTGGTGCTGAATTTCCTGCTCGTGCACCTGGCGCCGGGCGATCCGGTCGACGTGATCGCCGGCGAGATGGGTGGCGCAACGGAGGAGGTGATGGCGGAGATCCGCCGCGCCTACGGCCTCGACAAGCCGCTCCACGAGCAGCTCGCCGTCTATCTCGGCCGCGTCGTTCAAGGCGATCTCGGGCACTCCTTCTACTACAACGCGCCTGTCACCGAGCTGATCGTCGGCCGGCTCTGGCCGACGCTGTTGCTCGTCATCACGGCGCTCGTCTTTGCCATGCTGATCGGCACCTTCCTCGGCGTGATGGCGGCGCGCAAGCCAACCGGCGTCTTCAGCAACGTCATTACCGTGCTCTCCCTGGTCGGCTACGCGGCGCCGGTGTTCTGGACCGGGATCGTCCTGATCATCCTCTTCGCCTGGGTCTTTCCGATCTTTCCGATCGCCAACATGTCCGACATCACGTTGCAGGGTAGCGCGCTCGAGCACGCTCTGGACGTGGCTCACCACCTGGTGCTGCCGGCCTTCACGTTGGGGATCATCTACCTGGCGCAGTACAGCCGGCTGTCGCGCGCCTCGATGCTCGAGGTGCTGGGCGCCGACTACATCCGCACGGCCCGCGCCAAGGGCCTGAGCGAGCGGGTCGTGGTCGGCAAGCACGCGCTGCGCAACGCCGTTTTGCCGGTGATCACGATCGCGGGCTTGCAGTTCGGCAGCCTGGTCTCGGGCGCGGTGCTGGTGGAGACCGTGTTTAGCTGGCCCGGACTCGGCACCCTGGCGCTCGACGCCATCCTCGGGCGCGACTACCCGACCATCCTCGGCATCCTGTTCTTCTCGGCCATGCTGGTGATCGTGGCCAATCTGCTGACCGACCTCTGCTACCGGCTGGTCGATCCGCGGATCCGGACCGGCTCGGGATAGGCGGCCGGGAGCGCGGGACGATGAGCGAGATCACGAGCGAAGCCCCGAACGCGCCTCAGGCCACGCCGGCGGTCGAGCATCCGGCGCGCGAGGCCTGGCGCATGTTTGTGCGCAACAAGGCGGCGGTGCTCGGGCTGATCCTGCTGGCCGGCGTTATCGCCATGACCTTTCTCGGCCCCTACTTCTACGCGGTCGATCCCTTCGAAATCGTCTGGGCGCCCTTCACGCCGCCGGGCGAGACGGCGACGGCGCCGCTCGGCACCGACTACCTAGGCCGCGACGTCCTGGCCGGCATCATCAAGGGCGGTGCGGCGACGCTCGCGGTCGGCGCCTCGGCGGCGCTGCTCACGGTGGTCATCGGCATCACCATAGGCGCCTTCGCCGGCTTCTACGGCCGCCTCGCCGACGAGGTGCTGATGCGCATCACCGAGTTCTTCCAGGTGCTGCCGCCGCTGCTCTTCGCCATGGTCCTGGTCGCGCTCTTCGAGCCCACGTTGCAGACGGTGGCCGTGGCCATCGGCGTGGTGAGCTGGCCGCAGACGGCGCGGCTGACCCGGGCCGAGTTCCTCAAGATCAAGCAGCTCGAGTACGTCACGGCGGCGCGCTCGATCGGCGCCGAGAACGCCCGCATCATCTGGCGAGTCATTCTGCCCAACGCCCTGCCGCCGCTGATCGTCTCGGCCACTCTGATCATCGGCGTCGCCATCCTCTTCGAGGCCGGCCTCAGCTTTCTCGGCCTCAGCGATCCCAACGTCATGAGCTGGGGCTTCATGATCGGCTCCAGCCGCTCCTACATCATCGATTCCTGGTGGGCGGTCACCTTCCCGGGCATTGCCATCTTCATCACGGTGCTGAGCGTCAGCCTGATCGGCGACGGTCTCAACGACGCCTTCAATCCCAAGCTGCGCGAGCGGTGACGGTCGTGGCGGCGGGCGGCGAGACGGTGCTCGAGGTGGCCGACCTGCAGGTCCAGTTTGCGACCCGCAATGGCATTGCCCGGGTGCTCAACCACGTTGGCTTCGATCTAGAGAAGGGCCGCACGCTCGGCATCGTCGGCGAGTCCGGCTGCGGCAAGTCCATGACCGCGCTCTCGATCATGGGCCTGGTGCCCTCGCCGCCGGGGCGCATCGCCGGCGGCAGCATCCGTCTGAACGGCGAGGACCTGCTACAGGCAAGCGACCGGCGCATGCGCGAGGTCCGGGGCAACGAGATCTCGATGATCTTCCAGGAGCCCATGACCTCGCTCAACCCGGTCTTCAGCGTCGGCGAGCAGATCGCGGAATCGGTGCGCCTGCACCAGGGCCTGAGTGCGCGAGACGCCGAGGCCCGCGCGATCGAGATGCTCAAGGCGGTCGGCATCCCGGCCGCCGAGCAGCGCGTGAAGGAGTACCCGCACCAGCTTTCCGGCGGCATGCGCCAGCGCGTGATGATTGCCATGGCACTGGCCTGCAACCCGAGCGTCCTGATCGCCGACGAGCCGACCACGGCGCTCGACGTCACCGTGCAGGCACAGATCTTCGACCTGCTCGAGGAGCTTCAGGAACGCACCCACACGGCGATCATCCTGATCACCCACGACATGGGCGCGATCGCCGAGATGGCCGACCGGGTCGTGGTCATGTACGCCGGCCGCATCGTCGAGGAGGGCAAAGTCGAGGCGATCCTCGAGAGCCCGCAGCATCCCTACACCCAGGGTCTGATTTCCTGCGTGCCCCATCTCGATCCCGAACCCAGCCCGGAGCGCCCGAAGCTGGTCGAGATCCCCGGCGTGGTCCCGGCACTGACGGCGCTGGGCCGGGGCTGCGCCTTCGCGCCGCGCTGCGGCCAGAGCCTGGATCGTTGCCAGGCCGAGGTGCCGCCGATCTTCGATGCCGGCGGCCGCCATCGCGCGGCCTGCTGGCTGATGGCCGAAGGGGACACGCGGTGAGCGGTGACACCCTGCTCTCGGTGCGCGACCTCAAGGTCCACTTCCCGCGGCCGCGGCGCAGCCTGCTGACGGCGCCGGGCCGCGTCCATGCAGTCGACGGCGTCAGCCTGGAGGTGCCGCGCGGCACGACCTTCGGGATCGTCGGCGAGAGCGGTTCGGGCAAGACCACGACGGCGCTGGCGGTCATGCGCCTGGCGCCGATCACGGCCGGCCGGGTGAGCCTCGACGGCGAGGACATCACGACGCTCGCCGGCGATGCGCTGCTCGCGGTGCGGCGCAAGCTGCAGATCATCTTCCAGGACCCCTATTCCTCGCTCAACCCGCGCATGCGCGCCGGCCAGATCGTGCGCGAGCCCATGGACCTCATGAAGGTCGGCGAGCCGGCCGAGCGCGACACGAGGGTGGCCGAGCTGTTCCGCCGCGTCGGCCTGCGGCCCGAACAGCAGGCGCTCTTCCCGCACCAGTTCTCCGGCGGCCAGCGCCAGCGCATCGGCGTCGCCCGCGCGCTCGCGACCCAGCCGGCGCTGATCGTCTGCGACGAGCCGGTCTCCGCGCTCGACGTGGCGATCCAGGCCCAGATCCTGAACCTCCTGCGCCAGCTCCAGGCGGACTTCGGCCTGACCTATCTCTTCATCTCCCACGACCTCGGCGTGGTGCAGTACGTCTGCGACGAGATCGCGGTGATGTATCTGGGCCAGGTGGTCGAGCAGGGCGACCGTATATCGCTCTTCTCCCGCCCCTTGCATCCCTACACCTGGGCGCTGCTGTCGGCCGTGCCCTCGGCCAAGACCAAGGGCCGCGGTGAGCGCATCCGCCTGCAGGGCGACCCGCCGAGCCCGATCGACCTGCCGCCCGGCTGCCGCTTCGCCGCCCGCTGCCCCTTCGCCGAGGCGCGCTGCCACGGCGAGAGTCCGTTGTTGCGGCCGATTGGGGGGAATGGGCACAGGGTGGCCTGTCACTTGGTGGGTGAGGATGGCCGGGCGCCGCATCATATGGGAGCGGCGGAGAGGCCCCCCTCACCCAGCTCCGGCTAAGCCTCGGCTATCGCCTCGCCAAGCCTTCTCATCCCTCTCCCTCCAGTGGGGGGAAAGGTTAGGTGAGGGGGGCGGCATGGGCTGTTCCGACTCGATTCTACCTTCGACTCGGCGGCCTCGACTGCATCAACCGCTGCCCGTCGGCCCCATAAAGAAAGGCAAGCAGGGCGTAGCGGCTTCCGGCGGTGACCGGCATGGCCTCGTGCAGGACCGAGCAGGAGAAGA
>JAKSDN010000604.1 GCA_022360075.1 Kiloniellales bacterium
CTTTCGGGCGAATCCGCTCCGGGTGCCAGCCGCGGCGCCATTCCTCGCCCATGGTCGGGTTCTGGGTGCAGCGGATCGGGACGTGCAGATGGTCGCCGGAGACGCAGATGTTGCAGCCGATGCACTCGCGGATGTCCTCGATCCGGCCTTCCTCGATCTTGCGCGGCAGGAAGGGGTCGGCGATCGAGGGGCGGGCGGCGCCGATCATGTCGAGCAGGCCGCGCCGTATCTGCGCGACCATGGCGTCCGGCGAGGTGAAGCGGCCGACGCCGACCACGGGCTTGCTGGTGATCTGCTTGACGAAAGCGATGTAAGGCTCCTGCGATCCCTCTTGAGCGAAACGCGAAGTCAGCGAGTCGTTCGCCCAGTCGCTGACGTTGACGTCCCAGAGATCGGGTAGCTCGGCCAGACTTTCGATGATGTCGCGGCCTTCCGCACCGCTGCTGAGGCCGGCCGGCCCGAGCAGCTCGTCGACGGCGAAGCGCACGGCGACGGCACAGCGATCACCGACGGCCTCCTTGGTGTCTTCGATCACCTCGCGGAACAGCCGCGTGCGGTTCTCCAGGCTGCCGCCGTATTCGTCGCCGCGCCGGTTGTAGCGGCTGAGCAGGAAGTGCATCAGGATCGTGAGGTCGTGGCCGGCGTAGACGTAGACGATGTCGAAGCCGGCGCGCACGGCCCGCTCGGCGGCCGCCCGGTACCAGCGGCGCAGGGCGCGGATGTCGCCGGCATCCATGGTCTTGGCCTGGACCGGGTCGTAGCTCTGCACGACGCCGCCGGAGGGCGCGAGCGGCACCATGCGGCTGTAGCGGTTGGCGGCCGACAGGCCGTTGTGGGCGAGCTCGCAAGCGGCGAGGGCGCCGTGCGCATGGACGGCCTTGACCATGCGCGCCTGGGCGGCGATGTCACGCTCGTCCCACAGCCGGGCCTCGACGAAAGGCGCAATGTCGCCTGAGGGATGGATTTCGCATTCCTCGGTGCTGACCACGGCCCAGCCGCCCTCGGCCTTGACGCCGCGCATGGCGGCGCAGGCTTCCGGCTGGGCGTGGCCCATGCCGTTGCAGTGGGGTACCTGATAAAAGCGGTTGCGGGCCGTCACCGGTCCGATCTGGACCGGCTCGAACAGGACGTCGTAGCGCGCGTCTCGCCCCATGAGGCGCCTGGATCAGGCTCAGCGTCGGCGACCGAGGTCCTTGGGGTCGGGCCGCGGCTCCTCGTCGTCGTCGTCGAAGAGGATGCGCTCGGCCGCGCCGTCGAGGTCCTCGAACTGACCGCTGCGCAGGGACCACAGAAACGCCAGGAGGCCGATGAGGCCGAGGCCGACGGCGATCGGGATCAGGTATAGCAGCGCGGTCATGCGGCCTTCCTCCGGGACAAGCGCAGTGAGTTACCGACCACCGCCAGCGACGAGGCCGACATGCAGACTGCCGCGACCAGTGGCGTCACGTAGCCGAGCACGGCCAGCGGTACGGCAATGACATTATAGCCGAAGGAAAGCGCGAAGTTCTGTTTCACCAGCGCGTCGGAACGATGCGCCACGTCGAGCAACTCGATCAGCGGGATGAGCTTGTCGCCCTGGAACACGGCGTCGGCCGCGGTCTGGCTGATGTCGGCGGCGCTCGAGGGCGAGACGGACACCAGCGCCGCGGCGAGGGCGGGCGCGTCGTTCAGACCGTCGCCGACCATCACGACACGGCGGCCCGCGGCGGCCATGGCCTCGAGCCGGGCGGTCTTGTCGGCCGGCTTGCAGGCGCCCTGCCAGTCCTCGATGCCGAGGATCTCGGCGACCGGGGCCACGGCGGCGGGGCGGTCGCCGGAAAGCAGGGCGACCGTGAAGCCTTGCCGCCGGAGCCGCTCGACCACTGTCCGGGCGTCGGCGCGCAGGGGGTCGTGGAAGCTGAACTGCAGCGGCGCCTGGCCGGGCCGGGCGAGCCAGAGCTCGGGCAGGCTGCGCTCGTCCTCGAGCGCGACTCCGCACCAGTCTCGGTTGCCGAGACGGACCTCGCCGGCGGGCCCAGTCCAGGCCAGGCCCTGGCCGGGCTCCTCGCGAACGCCGTTGGCGACCGGGACGCCGGGTTGTGCGCGGCAGAGGGCGCGGGCGAGGGGATGGCGGCTGGCGCCGGCGATGCTGGCGGCAAGGCACAGGCTCTCCGCGTCGTGGCCCGAGTCCGGGATCAGCTCGGGCTGGCCGAGGGTGAGGGTGCCGGTCTTGTCGAAGACGACCGTGTCGGCCTGGGCCAGCCGCTCCAAGGCGGTCGCCGACTTGAGCAGGATGCCGCGGCGCAGCAGCCGCCCGCTGGCGATGACCTGGACCGCGGGCACGGCAAGACCCAGGGCGCAGGGGCAAGTGACGATCAGGACCGCGACGGCGATCAGCAGCGCCTCCTGCCAGGCCATGGCGCCGAGCAGGGTCCAGCCGAGGAAGGTCAGCAGCGCGATGCTGTGCACGGCCGGCGCGTAAAGCCGCGAGATGCGGTCGGCGGCATTGACGAAGCGTGCCTTGCGCTGCTCGGCGGTCTCCATCAGACGGACGATCTCGCCCAGCAGCGTGGCCTCGCCGACCGCGGTCACCGTCAGTCTGAGCGGCGCGGACTGGTTGATGGTGCCGGCGAAGACCGGGTCGCCCGGCTGCACGGCGTTGGGCAGGCTCTCGCCGGTAATCAGGCTGGTGTCGACGTCGGAGCGGCCGTCCTGGACCTCGCCATCCACGGCGATGCGCTCACCGGCGGCGGCCAGGACGGTCCAGCCCGGCTTGACCTGCTCGGGCGGGAAGAGCGCCTGCGAGCCGTCGTCGCGGATCACGGTCACGGCGCTGGCGCCGAGCGCGAGCAGCCGCTCGGCCGCCGAGCGGGCCCGGCCCCGCGCCCGCCGATCGAGGTAGCGGCCGACCAGCAGGAAGAACAGCAAAGTGATGGCGGAATCGAAATAGGCGTGCGGTCCGCCCTGGATGGTCTCGGACAGACTCATGCCGGCGGCCAGCAACACGGCCAGGGAGATCGGCACTTCCATATTCGTGCGGCCGGCCTTCAGCGCGCCGAGCGCGGCGCGGAAGTAAGGCTGGCCGGCGTAGAGGATGGCGGGCAGGGCGATCAGGGCCGAGAACCAGTGCAACAGGTCGCGGGTCGCGCCGCCCATGCCCTGGAAGTGGCCGGCCCAGACCGAGACCGACAGCAGCATGACGTTGCCGGCGGCGAAGCCGGCGACCGCCATCGCGCGCAGCAGGCGCTTCTCTTCCTCGGCATCGGCCGACTGCAGGCGGCCCGGGTCGAAGGGCACGACGCGGAAGCCGAGATCGACGACGGAATCCGCGAAGTCCTGCGCGCGCTCCGCCGCGCCGTGCCAGGCTAACGTAAGGCGGCGGGTCGAGAGGTTGACCCGGCCGGTCTCCAAATCCGGTTGGCGTGCCAGGGTGCGCTCGATCTTGTTGACGCAGCCGCCGCAGTGGATGCCGTCGACCAGCAGGTGCAGGCGGTGGCGGCCCTGGCCCTCGTCCTGGACGTAGCGCGTGAAGTCCAGCGCCGGCCGTTCGGGCACGAACTCCGCCGTTGCCATAGCGCTTGCCTCGCTCACCGCACCATGATCCGACGGTCGAGCCGGTAGGTGCCGCGATCATGCTCTATGCGCAGGCGCAGGTCCCATTGCCCGGCCAGCGGCAGCGCGACGTCGCCGCGGTAACGGCCGTTGCCGTGGTCCGACAAGGCAAGCTCGACATCTTGGCCCTCATGGGTCGGGCGCTGCCAGATGGCGGAGACGGCGGCACCTTGCAGGGGAGCGCCTTGCTTGCCGAGGAGCTTGAGCGTGATGCGGCCCTCCCGCGCGCCGGTGGGCGCGAAACTGAGCTCCGCCTGCCAGCCGAGGCTCTGCTGTGCTTCGGCCGCGGCGATCTGCTCGTTGTAGGCCAGGCCCTTCTCGTAGGCGTCCTCCGTGGCCAGGCCGGTCCAACTGCTGAAGGCGAAGAAGATCATGACCCCGTTCACCGCGAAGACGACGAGGAACAGGCCGACGAAGGCCCAGGGAATCCAGGAGCCGGTTGGCCTCGGCAAGGTTGCCTCTTTCATCGCAGCGGTCCTCTGAAGACGGAGTCGGGCCGTGCCACATCGCCGCTTTCATGCTCGGTCAGCACGAAGGTGAAGGGCGTCGCGGGCTCGGGGATATCATCTCGCGGCATGGAGATGTAGACGCGGTAGCTCGCCACCGAATCCGGCTCGGCCTCGAGCCGGATCGCCTCCGCGTCGGCCGTTTCCTGCCCGACGACGCTGAGGCTTGCGTTCTCCAGCCCCTCGACGGCCAGGCTGTAGCTGCGCGGCTCGCGGACTTTGTTCAGCACCTTGACTGTGTAGCCGTTTCGGATCGCGCCGTCGGAGAGCGTGATGAAAAGCGGGTTGCGGTCGTGCAGCACGTTGACGTCGAGGCTGCTGCGGAAAGAGAGGGCGGCCAGCATGATCAGGCCGACCAAGCTGATCACGACCAGGTACACGATAGTGCGCAGGCGGAAGATGTGCGGCTTGACGGGCTGCTCGTCGGCGGCGCGGCGCAGGCGATTGCGATCGGTATCGAAGGAGATCAGGTCGCGCGGCCGTTCCACGCGGTCCATGACGTCGTTGCAGGCGTCGATGCAAAGGCCGCAGCCGATGCACTCGAGTTGCAGCCCGTCGCGGATGTCGATGCCGGTCGGACAGACCGCCACGCATTGCTTGCAGTCGATGCAATCGCCGCGACCCTCCCAAGGATCGCCCTTCTTGTGCGGCGCGCGCGGCTCGCCGCGCCAGCCCTGATAGGTGACGACCAGGCTGTCCTCGTCCAGCAGGGCGGCCTGGAAGCGCGGCCAAGGGCACATGTAGGTGCAGACCTGCTCGCGTGCCATGCCGGCCAGAAGATAGGTCGTGGCCGAGAAGAGCCCGACGAAGAAGTAGACCGTGAGCGACGACTGCCCGGTGAATAACTCCACGATCACGGTCGGCGCGTCGTTGAAGTACATGATCCAGGCGCCGCCGGTGGCGAGCGAGATGAGCAGCCAGACCGCGTGCTTGAGCAGCTTCTTGTTCAGCTTCGCGGCTGTCATGGGCGTGCTGTCGAGGCGGATGCGCGCCCCGCGGTCGCCCTCGATCTTGCGCTCGACCCACATGAAGAGGTCGGTCCAGACCGTCTGGGGACAGGTGAAGCCGCACCAGACGCGTCCGCCGATGCTGGTCGCCAGGAACAGGCCCAGGGCACCGAGGATCAGCAGGCCGGTCAGGTAATAGACCTCCTGCGGCCAGATCTCGATCCAGAAGAAGTAGGCCCGCCGGTTCGGCATGTCGACGAGCAGAGCTTGGTCCGGGGCGCCGGGCCCGCGGTCCCAGCGCAGCCAGGGCGCGAGGTAATAGAGGGTCAGACAGGCGGCGAGCACGAGCCACTTGACCTTGCGGACCTGTCCTTTGACGTCCTTCGGATAGACCTTGACGTGCCCGGCGTAGAGCGGCTGGCGCCGTTGCTCCTCGCGGGAAAGGACGTCTTCGGTGGGGACGACCGCGTCGTGTTTCGCTACCGGTTCCGCCGTTGTCGGCGCGGATCCGTCCAAGTCAACCTCCTTATGGCTCCGGCCATCTTCGAAGGGTTCGGTTGGACCTCCCTCGCGTGTGTTTCTTGGCCCCGCGTGTGTTTCTGACTTTTATTGACCGCCGCCCAGCGAGTGGACGTAGACGGTGAGCATCTTGATGGTCGCATCATCCAGACGCGTGCTCCAGGCCGGCATGACGCCGTGCCGGGGCGCTGAAATCTGCGTGACGATATCCGCTTTCTCCCCGCCGTAAAGCCAGATCTGATCGTTCAGCCGCGGCGCCCCGAGCGCCATCTCGCCGGCGCCGTCCTCGGCGTGGCAGGCCGCGCAGTTGTCGACGTAAAGCTCCGCGGCGGCGGCGGCCTTGCTGGCGTCATGGTCGGCGCCCGCAAGCGACAGCACGTACTCGGCCAGGCCGTCAATCTCTTCGCCGGTCAGCAGCTCGTCGGCGCCGAAGGCGGGCATCTGCGAGTCGCGGGTCTCGTCGCTCTCGTGCCGGATGCCGTGCAGCAGGGTCGTGTGGATCTCCTCGAGCGTGCCGCCCCAGATCCAATCGTCATCGGCCAGGACCGGGTAACCGCCCGGCCGCCCGGCGCCGCCCAGACCGTGGCAGGGCGCGCAGTTGTCGGCAAAGGCGGCGCGGCCGCCGGCCAGCGAGAAATTCAGCAGATCGGCGTCGGCGCGGATCTCCTCGAGCTCGATCGTCTCGAAGCGCGAGAGGTATGCGCTCTGGCGCTCCTGGGCCGCTGCCATCTTTTCCACCAGGGCCTCGCGGGCGCTGCCGCCGATGATGCCCTTGGTGTAGCCGCTGATGCCGGGAATCGCCGGATAGAGCAGCCAGTAGATCACCGAGAAGATGACGGTGACATAGAACACGTAGAGCCACCACTTGGGCAGCGGCGTGTTGAGCTCTTTGATGCCGTCCCACTCGTGGCCGGTGGTATCGGTGCCGGTGATGGCGTCCTTCTCGACCTTGGTGGGCATGCCTAGCGCTCCTCTCTTTCGTCTTTCTCGTCTTCGAGCGGGATGCGGCCATAGGCCTCGAAGCGCTCTTTGTTCTTAGGCCAGAAGGCCCAGACGACGATGGCGAGGAAAATCGCCATGAGCCAAACGACCCAGTAGTCGGTGGCTGTTTGGTAGATCGTCTCGAAGGTCATGGGCCGATCCTCACTGGCGCAGATCTTCGGTCGTGTAGTCGGCGAAATTGACCATGCGGCCGAGGATCTGCAGGTAGGCGACCATGGCGTCCATCTCGGTCAGCCGCGTGGGATCGCCGTCGAGGTCGCCGACCGCGGCTTTGGGATAGCGCGCCAGCAGCGCCTCGTGGTCGCCCTCCGGGTCGGCCTGGACGCGCATGTCGGCCTCGGCGTTCTCGATCATCTCGTCGCTGTAGGGCACCCGCACCGCCCGATTGGCGCGCAGGTGATCGGCGAAGCCCTCGACTTTCAGATCCTTATTCGCGAGGAAGCCGTAGGGCGGCATGACCGACTCGGGCACCACGGCGCGCGGATCGATCATGTGCGCGACGTGCCACTCGTTGGAATACTTGCCCCCGACTCGCGCCAGGTCCGGCCCGGTGCGTTTCGAGCCCCATTGGAAGGGATGGTCGTACATACTTTCCGCCGCCAGGCTGTAGTGGCCGTAGCGCTCGATCTCGTCGCGGAAGGGCCGGACCATCTGGCTGTGGCAGGTGTAGCAGCCCTCGCGGATGTAGATGTTGCGGCCGGCCAGCTCGAGCGGCGTATAGGGCCGCACGCCCTCGACCTCCTCGATCGTGCTCTCGATGGTGAAGAGCGGCACGATCTCGACGATGCCGCCGATCGAGACCGTCAGGAGGGTCAGGACCAGGAGGAGGATGACGTTCTTTTCGATTACCGCATGCCAGTTCATCGCTCCGCCCTCCTCACTCTGCCGGCCGCACGACCGGGCCGGCGGGTGCGACCACCCGCACCTCGTCCCGCAGGTCGCCGCGGGCCGTGCGCCAGAGGTTGTAGACCATGATCAGCGCGCCGATCAGGAACAGCACGCCGCCGAGCGCGCGGATCACGTAGAAGGGATGCATGGCCTCGACCGTCTCGACGAAGGAATACTGCAGGAAGCCGAGCGCGTCGTAGGAGCGCCACATCAGGCCCTGCATGATGCCGGAGATCCACATGGCGGTGATGTAGAGCACGATGCCGATGGTCGAGATCCAGAAGTGGTAGCTGACCAGGCGCACCGAATAGAGCGCGCTGCTGTGCCAGAGCTTCGGCACGAGGTAGTAGACCGCGCCGAAGGTGACGAAGGCGACCCAGCCGAGCGCGCCGGAATGCACGTGGCCGATGGTCCAGTCCGTGTAGTGGCTAAGCGCGTTGACCTGGCGCACCGACATGAGCGGGCCCTCGAAGGTCGACATGCCGTAGAAGGCGACCGAGGTGACCAGGAAGCGCAGCACCGGGTCGGTGCGCAGTTTGTCCCAGGCGCCGGCCAGCGTCATGATGCCGTTGATCATGCCGCCCCAGGAGGGCATCCAGAGCATGACCGAGAAGGTCATGCCGAGGGTCTGCGCCCAATCCGGCAGCGCCGTGTAGTGCAAATGGTGCGGCCCGGCCCAGATGTAGAGGAAGATCAGCGACCAGAA
>JAKSDN010000621.1 GCA_022360075.1 Kiloniellales bacterium
ACGCTTTTGAGCTGTTCCAGCTCGCTCATGACGAACCAGTTGGAGATCTGGTCCTTGCGGCCGTAGGCGCCGACGCCGCCGTAGCGCGCCAGGAGTTGATCGAGACGAAAGATCACCTCCTCGGGCTTGGTGCCGCGCAGCAACGTGAGTGACAGGCGATTGAACGCGCCGTCCAGATCGTAGGCGGCCTGAAGCGCCTCCTCGCCCATCCAGCCGACGCCGAAGCGGTGCTTGTCCGGCATCAGGGCGCCCGGGCCGATGGCGTAGATGAACTCCGGCGAGAGCGCGATGCCGACGATCTCCAGCGTGCGCTTGTTGCCGTTCAGGATCGCCTGCAAACGGTCCCCCGGCGCGAAACCGTGGGCCTCCGCGAAGGACTCGTTTATGATCACCTCGTCGGGATGGCCCTTGGTCACCCAGCGCCCGGCGCGCAGCGCGAGGCGGTTCAGCAGCGGCTGGCCGTGCTCCGGGATCGAGGCCAGCTCGCCGATCACCGGCTCCTCGAAGCCTTCGACGTCGAGGATCGCGAGCTTCGAGACCCGCGCCTCGACCGTCTGCACGCCGGGCAGCGCGGCGATGCGCGGCAGCAAGGTCTCGGGCGCGCGTTTGACGTCGGCGAAGACATCGGCGAAGTAGTAGCGCTCGTAGTAGGCGGCCGCCGTGATGCGCAGGGCATCGTAGCTGGCGAGCGACATCACCAGCACCGCCACGCCCGAGCCGACGATCAGGGCCACCGCGAGCACCTGGCCGCGCAGGCGCCAGAGATCCCTGAGCAATTTGCGGTTCAGCGCGCCCATGGCTACCAGGTCACCTCGCGGGCCGCGCGCTTGCGGGGGTTGCGCTTCACCTCGGCGATCCGGCCGTCAGCCAAGTAGACGGTGCGGTCGGCGATGTCGCCGATCGCCGCGTTGTGGGTGATGAGCGCCGTGGTCGTGCCCAGCTCCTGATTGACCCGTTCGATGGTCTCCAACACCAGCGTGCCCGTGGCGCTGTCGAGAGCCCCGGTCGGCTCGTCGCAGAGCAGGACCTGCGGGCGCTTGGCGATCGCCCGGGCGATGGCGACGCGCTGCTGCTCGCCGCCCGAGAGTTGGGCGGGGAAGTGCTGCAGGCGATCGCCAAGGCCGACCAGGCCCAGGGCCTCTGCCGGGTCCAGCGGCGCCGGCGCAATCTCGGTGACCAAGGCGACGTTCTCCACCGCGGTCAGGCTGGGGATCAGGTTGTAGAACTGGAAGACGAAGCCCACGTGGTCGCGCCGGTAGCGGGTCAGCGCCGACTCGTCGTAGGCCGTGAGCTCGGTGTCGTAGAAGAAGACCTGGCCCGCGCTCGGGCTGTCCAGGCCGCCCATAATGTTGAGCAGCGTGGACTTGCCGCTGCCGGAATGGCCGAGCAGCACGATCAGCTCGGACTCGTATAGATCGAGATCGACCCCGCGCAGCGCCTGGACGGTCAACTCCCCGGTCCGATAGACCTTGGTCAGGCCGCGGACCGACAGGGTCGCCACCGGCTCGCTGGCCGGCCGCTCGCTGCTTGCTTGCGCGCTCATAACGACGGTTTCTTAATCTGGATATCGCTGACCACGGTCGTCAGCCTGCGATAGTCCGGCAGGCCGGCGCCCGCGTTGATCTGGATCAGGGAACACCGGGGCGCGGCCGCGGACGCTTGCGCCGGGCCAGCCCGGTCCCTATCACTGGGCCGGCGGCGCGGGCATCCCCTGCGTCCGAAGACCTGGGGCAACCGGAGGGACGGGGGGAGGCTCGCTTATGGCCCGCTTCAAGACGCTCGATGACCTGGAGGTCGCCGGCAAGCGCGTGCTGGTGCGGGTCGACTTCAATGTGCCGATGCGCGACGGCCAGGTGAGCGATGCGACCCGGATCGAGCGCGCGCTGCCGACGATCCGCGATCTCACGGCGCGCGGCGCAAGGGTCGTGCTGCTGTCGCACTTCGGGCGGCCCAAGGGCAAGCGGGTCGCGGAAATGTCCTTGGCGCCGGTCGCGGCCGCACTTGGCGAAGCGCTCGGCGGACAGCAGATCGCCTTCGCGGACGACTGCATCGGCACGGCGGTATCCGACACCGTCAACGGCCTTTCCGACGGCGCCGTCGCGCTGCTGGAGAACCTGCGCTTCCATGCGGGCGAGGAGGCCAACGATCCGGCCTTCGCGAGCGAGCTGGCGGCGCTCGGCGATCTCTACGTCGACGACGCCTTCTCGGCCGCCCATCGGGCGCACGCCTCGGTCGCGGGCCTCGCCGGGCTGCTGCCCGCGGCCGCGGGACGGCAGATGCAGGCCGAGCTGGAGCACCTGGCCCAGGCTCTGGAGACGCCCGCGCGCCCGGCGGCGGCCATTGTCGGCGGTGCCAAGGTCTCGACCAAGCTCGAGCTGCTCGGCAACCTGGTCGGCAAGGTCGATTGGCTGGCGGTCGGCGGCGGCATGGCCAACACCTTCCTGCACGCCGTGGGTGTCGACGTCGGCGCCTCGCTCTGCGAGCGTGACATGGCCGACACGGCCCGCGGCATCGTCGAGACCGCCAAGGCCGCGAACTGCGACATCGTGCTGCCGACCGACGCCCTGGTCGCCGGTGAGCTCGCGCCCGGCGCGGCCGTCGAGACCCTGTCGGTCAAGACCGTGCCGGCGAGCGGCAAGATCCTCGACGTCGGCCCGGCGACCGCCGAGCACCTGGCCCGGCGTCTGGCCGGCTGCAAGACCCTGGTCTGGAACGGCCCGCTCGGCTGCTTCGAGGTC
The DNA here is from genome assembly GCA_022360075.1 of Kiloniellales bacterium. Next base: position 2,739 of record JAKSDN010000621.1, read on the forward strand.
CCGCCCTTCGACCGGGGCACCAATGCAGTCGCCCAGGCTGCGGCGCAGCTTACGGCAGCCGGCGGCCTCACTTCGGTTGCCGGCGGCGGTGACACGGTGGCAGCACTCGCCAACGCCGGCGTGCTCGAGGAATTCACCTACGTCTCGGCGGCTGGCGGCGCCTTCCTCGAGTGGCTCGAGGGCAAGACCCTGCCGGGTGTCGCGGCGCTGGAGGCGGCGGCGGAGTAGCGGTGCTTTTTGGTTGTCCGCTCCGCGGATGCCCCCCACCCTAGCCCTTCCCACAAGGGGGAGGGAAGAATGAGATGAAAGCGCGACCATACCTCTCTCCCCCTTGATGGGGGAGGGGGTAACGACGCCCTTTGGCGTCGCGCCTCGGCCCAGATCACGGGAGGGGAAAAAGTGAAGTACCGCCGCTTCGGCCGCACCGGCCTGGAGATTTCGGAACTGGTGTTGGGTGGCGGCTGGGTCGGCGGCCTCCTGATCCAAGCCGACGACGAGACCAAACGTGCCGCCCTCGCCCGCGCTACGGCGGCGGGAGTCAACTGGATCGACACCGCCGCGAGTTACGGCCAGGGCCAATCGGAGACGGCGATCGGCTGGCTGCTCGAAGAGCTCGACACGCGCCCGATCGTCTCGACCAAGGTACGCCTCGACCCGGCACGACTCGACGACATTCCGGGTCAGATCGAAGCCGGGATGCATGAGAGCCTCGCACGTCTGCGCCTGGAGTCCGTCGAGCTGTTCCAGCTCCACAACCCGCTGGCAGGCGATGGGCGCGGCGACTCGATCACGCTCGAGCATGTCCTGGGTGCGAAGGGCGCGGCCGAGGGGCTGGAGCGCATGCGCGATCAGGGCCTGACTCGTTTCATTGGCATGACCGCCCTGGGCGAGGCCGCCATGTGCCGGGACGCGATCGACAGCGGCCGCTTCGACTCCGCCCAGGTCTACTACAACCTGCTCAACCCGAGCGCCGGCCGGGCCATGCCGGAGGCTTGGACGGGCCAGAGCTTCGCAGGCCTCATCGAGGCCTGCCGCAAGCACGACACCGCGGTCATGGCGATCCGCATCCTGGCCGCCGGCGTGCTCGCCAGCGAGCAGCGCCACGGCCGCGAGATCGTGGTCGCCGAGGCCAGCGATGTGCCGACCGAGGAGATCCGGGCCCGCTCGGCGCTCTCGGCGCTCGGGCTCGAAGAAAGCGGCCGGACCGCCCACGGCACGCGGGCCCAGACCGCCCTGCGCTTCGTGCTCGCCAATCCGGACATCGCCGGCGCGGTCATCGGCCTCGCCGAGCTCGACCATCTCGACGAGGCGCTCGCCGCCGTCGAGGCCGGGCCGCTCCCGGATGACGCGTTGGCGGCGCTCGATGCCGTCTACGCCGCGAACTTCGGGCTGGGATCGTGACCGACAGCCCGGCTGCAGCGGCGCGGCGCATCCCGGCCGGGGCGCTGCGCGACCTGGTGCGCGACGTCTTCGTGGCCGCCGGCTGCGCGGCCGAGGAAGGCGCGCGCATCGGCCACTACCTGGTGCGGGCCAACCTGACCGGGCATGACAGTCACGGCGTGATCCGGGTGCCGCGCTATCTGCACTGGCTGCGGACCGGCGCCTTGCGCGCGAATCAGAGCCTGAGCGTCGTCACCGAGAACGCCGCCATGGCCCTGATCGACGGCAACTTCGGCTTCGGCCAGTCGATCGGCCCGCAGGCGGTGCAGATGGGCATCGACAAGGCGCGCGAAGGCGGGGTCGCAATCGTCGCCCTGCGCCGCTCGGGCCACCTGGGCCGGATCGGCGACTGGGCCGAGATGGCGGCGGAAGCCGGGCAGGTCTCGCTCCATCTGGTCAACGTGTCGGGCAGTGTGCTGGTGGCGCCCTTCGGCGCGGCCGAGCGCCGCATGGCGACCAATCCCCTGGCGATCGGCGTGCCGCTGCCGGACGCGCCGCCGCTCATCCTCGACTTCGCCACCTCGCTGATCGCCGAAGGCAAGGCCCTGGTCGCGCTCAAGGGCGGCAAGCCCCTGCCGGCGGGCAGCTTGGTCGACGGCGAGGGCAAGCTCACCGACGACCCCTCGGTCTTCTACGGCTCCGAGGACAAGGCCGGCGTGCCGAACCCGGAGGGTGGCGTCGGCGCGCTGCGCGCCATGGGCGAGCACAAGGGCTCGGGCCTGTCGATCATGATCGAGCTGTTGGCCGGCGCGCTCACCGGATCGGGCTGCTGTGGGCCGGGCCCGCGTCCGCTGGTCAACGGCATGCTCTCGGTCTACATGGCGCCCGGCTTCTTCGAGTCGGCCGACGCCTTCGCGGCCGAAGTCCGTCAGTACGTCGACTTCGTCAAGAGCGCCCGCCCCGCCGCATCGGACGGCGAGGTCCTGGTCCCCGGCGAGCCCGAGCGGCGCAGCGAGGCCCGGCGCCTGGCCGAGGGCGTGCCGCTGCCCGAGGAGAGCTGGCAGGCAATCCGCGCCGCCGCGCTTGAGGCCGGCTTGAGCGCGCAGCGGATCGACCAGGTCGTTGCCTGACTTCGCGCGACAACACGATCGGGAAGCTGAGGAAGACGAGGCGATGATCCGTTCCTTGGGCCTGATCGGCTACGGGCATTTCGGCGCCTTCCTGCACATTCTTGCGACGCGCCACCTCCCCGACCTGCCGCTCAAGATCCACGCCCGGCGGCGCAAGCCGGACGGCGTCCTGTTCTTTCCGTTGGAGGCGGTCGCCGCCTGTGACGTCGTGGTTCTCGCGGTGCCGATCAGCGCCTACGAGAGCGTTCTGGCCGAGATCGGCCCGCACCTGGCCGCCGACGGCATCCTCGTCGACGTGGCGACCGTGAAGAGGTACACGGGCGACCTGGTCCGCTCGGCCGCCGCCGGCCGCCCCTATATCGCGATGCATCCGATGTTCGGGCCGGAGAGCTACGCCAAGCGCGGCGGCGACCTGACCGGCCTGCGCATCGTCGTCACGGAAAGCACCTTGGGAGCGGAACGCCACGAGGCGCTGCTGACCCGCCTGCGGCGGATCGGTTTTCAGATCGTCGAGAAAGACGCGGACGCGCACGACCGGGACCTGGCCGAAACGCTGTTCCTGACGCACTACGTCGGCCAGGTCGTCGCCCGCGGCGGCTTCGAGCGCACCGACATCGACACGGTGTCTTTCGGTTACCTGATGGATGCGGTCGACAGCGTGCGCCACGACACCCAGCTCTTCGACGAGGTCTGCCGCTTCAATCCCTATTGCCGCCAGGTCATCGAGCGCTTCGACGCGAGCGAGCGTCAGGTCCGCGAACTGTTGCTCAGCCACCTGAATGCGGCCGATGACGACACTTAGGAAACCGCTGCTGATTCCTCAGACGGAGGTCTCCGGCCGCGCCCGCCGTTCGAGCCGCTCGATTCGACGCACGAGCAGCGCGGCGAACAGCGCGAGCGACGACGATAAGAGCATGATGATGAGCAGCGCGTAGGCGCCGTTTGCTTCCGTGACGAGGGTGCCGGTGAACGGCGTCACAGCCGCACCTGTCGCGACGGTCAAGGCGCCGGCAAGACCTGATGCGCTGCCGGCGAGCTGCGGCCGCACCGAGAGCGCGCCGGCACTGCTGCTCGGGGTCGTCAGGCCGTTGCCGATGCCGACGAAGATCGTCGCGCCGAAGAACAGGATCGCATTCAGGGCGCCGACGGCGAGGAGCACGAGGCCCAGCAAAAGGCCGAAGCAGGCGACGACCCGGCCGGCGATCATCATCGTCGTCAGCGCGTGGCGCTGCGCCAAGCGGCCCGAGAGGAAGCTGCCGAGCATGAAGCCCGCGGTGATGCTGCCCAGGCAGACTCCCAGCATGGCCGGGGACATCCCATAGATGGTGGTCGCGACGAGCGGCGCACCGGCTAGAAAGGCGTAGAAGGCCCCGGTCGAAAAGGCCGTGCAAAGCGCGTAGCCCCAGAATCCCGGCGCGCGGAGCAGCTCCGGGTAGAGGCGAAGCTGCTTGGCGAAGGTCGCCGAGGGCTTGGTGTTGGTCTCGCCGAACTCGACCCAGCAGAACGCGAGCATCGACAGGCCGAAGACGGCGTAGGCGACGAAGCTCGCCCGCCAGCCGAAGAGCGCGTCGAGTGCGCCGCCCAACATCGGTCCCAGCATGGGCGCGGCCGCCATGGCCATGCTGAGGTAGCCGATCAGGCTCGCCGCCTTCTGCGGCGGTGCCACGTCGCGGATCGCGGCGAGCGACAGGGCCGAGCCGCAGATGATCGCGCCCTGAAGCACACGGAAGGCCAGGAACACCCAGATATCCGTGGCGAAGACGCAGACCAGCGAGGCGAGCGTAAAGAGGCTCAGCCCGAACAAGAGCAGCGGCCGGCGCCCGAAGCGGTCCGACAGGGGCCCCATGATGATTTGCAGCACCGCGGTGGCGGCGAGATAGCCGGCGATCGACAGGCTGACGAGCGCGTAGTCCACCTCGAAGTCGGCCGCCATGTTCGACAGCGACGGCAGGAACATGTTCAGCGACAGGACCGAGAGACCCGTCAGCAGAAACAGTGTGGGCATCCTCGGCGGCGTAACGGCGGAACGAAACATCTGATCCCTTCGGCCGGACAAGGCCCGGCGACGGCAAGGCGGAAACAAAAAAGGCCCCCGAGGTTATCGGGGGCCCATGGGACGTCGGTGGGATCGCCGCTACCGCTCCATGCGCCTTTTCGTGGTGACGATGACCAGAGAGGTCATGTGAGAGGCTCCTGAACGCGTGCAGGGCCCACGCGGAACGCGGCCCGTAAGGACGATCCAAAGGCGCCGCTAGGCTCTTCACGCAGCGGCGCCTTTCGTGAGCGCACGCTACGCTCGACGCCGGGTCGCGTCAACGGCAATTGGGAAGAAAGTTTTATACATCAACTTGATTAATTCTAATTATTACGATTCATGATCATATAGAGACAGAAAATTGCGTCCCAGCGGGGATCGAAGAGCCGGTGCAAGTCGGCCATCGCTCCGAGCAATCCTCACCCTTCGACAAGCTCAAGGTGAGGGGAGGGGATGATACCGAGAGGCGACAGTCGACTGGGCGCGATCCCAAGGGTCTTGATCAGCGCCCCCTGGTATTAACGGCCAGGCGTCCACAGCACCTGGTTGATCGGCGGCAGGAGGCCGCTCACCTGCATCCAGCGCGCGCCGCCATCATCCCCGATCCAGAGGTTGCCGGTGGTCGAGCCCATGGCCAGGCGTGCGCCGGCCTCGTCGATGTCGAGGGCGTGGCGGTAGATCAGGTCGAAGGAGGGCGCGGTCGGCAGGCCCTCCGACAGAACCTCGAAGCTCTTGCCGCCGTCGCGCGTGCGCGTGACGACCAAGCGCTGGTCGACCGGCACGCGGTGCTCGTCCTTGACCGCAGGCACGAACCAGGCCGTGTCGGCGTCGCTCGGATCGACGGCGACGGCGAAGCCGAAGGCCGACGGCCGAGCGGTCTCGATCTCGATGAAGTTGGCGCCGCCGTCTTCCGATCGGAAGATACCGTTGTGGTGCTGGCACCAGATCACCTCCGGTGTCGCGCGGCACTGGGCCAGACGATGGGCATCCTGGACCGCGCGGTCGTCGCTCTGGTTCGGCGGCATGTAGTCGGCGCGCAGGCCCGTGCCGCCGAGCTGCCAGGTCTCGCCGGCATCCCCGCTGAACCAGACGCCGCCGCAGGACACGCCCAATGTCAGGCGCTTGCTGTCGCGCGGATCGACGCAGACCGTGTGGATACCCGGCTCGTCGTAGCCGCCGCCGAACCACTCCTGGCGCAGGGGCTCGTTCCAAAGGCTATCGACCAGGGACCAGGTCTCGCCGCGGTCTGTCGAACGGAACAGGCCGCCGGGGATCGTACCGGCCCAGAGCCAGCCCGGCTGATCCGCGCCGCCGGCCTCCAGCGTCCAGATCAGCGCGACGCTGGGCGCCTTGTCGTCGCCGTTGTCCGATGTCTCCGCGACGGCGGGATAGGCCGGCGCCGGCAGCTCGTGCCAGGTCTCGCCGTGGTCGTCCGAGCGGTGCAGCTTGACGCCGAAGTGGCCGAGGTTGAGCGCGGCGTAGAGAGCGCCATCGCGCGGGTCCAAGAGCACCGCCGTGACCGGGTCGCCGACGAAGGAAGACTGGTCCAGGCGCCAGACCCCGCCCTCCTCGACGAATCTCAGCAGCCCTTTGCGGCTGGCCACGTAGAGCTCGCTCGCCACCTCAACCTCCCGACAGAGCCTGGAACACGAAGACCTCGTCGCTCTCGCCGACGGGGTCGGACAGGGCGTTGCGGTCGGTCACGGGACGCTCGTTGACGAAGACCTTCACGTGCTTGCGCAGCCGGCCTTGGTCGTCGAGCAGATAGCTGCGCAGCTTCGGATTGCCCTCGAAGACGCCGTGCAGAACCGCCTGCACCGTCTCGCCGCTCGCCTCGACCGAAGGCACGGAGAGATGGCGCTTCAGGTTGTTCGTGAAGCTGACCTGCACCAATGCCCTTCCCAACCGTTGCCTGCACCGCAGTCCGATGCGATTGCTCAAGGCGACAGCCTAGCACGCACTTGTGACAAAGGCCTGCGCCCGGTGAAGCGGCCTATAGAGGAGCTCCAACATCAAGCGCCCTTGAAACAACCCATTTCTCGCGCCGTCATTGCGAGGCGGCGTAGCCGGCGCGGCAATCCAGCACCCTTGTTCAGCTGGTAACATTCTAGATTGCTTCGCTCCGCTCGCAATGACATGCCGAAAAACGACGGAGGCAAGCTCACGAACGCGGCGTCTCAGACCAATGACCCTCCCTCAGTGAATCTCCGTCGAGCGGGCCATGGCCTCCTTTAGCCGCGCGATGTCGAAGCCGGGTTCCTTGCAGGCATCGAGGATCACCTTCTCGCGCCGCTGAATCAGCTCGACGGCGGCCGGCAGAGCCTGCACCGCCGCGGCGGGGACGACGACGGCGCCGTGGCGGTCGGCGTGGATCACGTCGCCGTGGCGCACGGTCATGCCGAAGACGTTCACCTGGCCGCCGAAGTCGACCACATGAACATGAGCGTGGCTCGGGCCCACCTCGCCGCCCAGGATCTGGAAGCCCGGCGCCAGCTCGTCCAAGTCACGGAACGAGCCGTTGGTGACCGCGCCGAGGCAGCCGAGCGCCTTGTGGATGGTGCTGTTGACCTCACCCCAGAAGGCGCCGAAGCCGCGGCGCGCATCGAGATCCTGGATGACCGTGATCGTCGGACCCGGGCCCGCGGCCAGGTACTCGTAGTAGGCCATGCGCCGCGCGCGCGCTTCGCCCGCCGGCAACGGCGAGGGTTCGGCAGCGCGGATCGTCGCCGTACGGGCGAAGCCGACGATCGGCGGCAGGGCGGGATCGGCGCAGACCAGGGGCTCGGCGGTGAAGCCGATCGTCCGGCGTTCCGGCACCACGAGCTCGAGCGCGTTGCAGATCGTCGGCGTGTCATAACGCCGCAAGGCGGCGAGCTCGTCGTCGGTCGGGTGGTCCGGCATGGAAGTTTCTCCAGTCGTCTTCGCTTTGCTACGCGACTTCAATCCGGCCGTTTGGTCGGATGCGGCAGGGCCTCGGCGGTGACGAAGGCGCCGCCCTGGTAGAGGTGCTGCGGGTCGTTCGGCGCGTGCGGCGGCTCCTGGGCCATCACTTCCTCGGCGTAGTCCTCGGCGTTGTCCTGCGGCCGGTAGCCGAGCCGCTCCGCATTGCTGTTGTCCCACCAGGAGCGGGTATTGGCCGAGGCGCCGTACACGATCTCGAAGTGCAGGTCCGGGGGCTCGAGCCCGACCTCGACGAGCTGCACGAAATCGCGCGGGCTGATCCAGATCGACAGGCGGCGCTCGTCGACCGGCTTCTCGGTCACGTTGCCGATGCGCATGCAGTAGGTCTCGAGCCCGTAC
>JAKSDN010000203.1 GCA_022360075.1 Kiloniellales bacterium
GGGCTGTCCTTGCCCAATCCGCCGTCGAAGTAGAAGCCCATGGCGGGATTGATCGAGCCGTAGGCCGGAATCGCGCGGCCGAAGCGGGCCTGCTTGATGAAGCGGTCGCGGTCCAGCGCCTTGGCGATCGCCAGGCGGACCTTGAAGCCCTTCTCCTGCACCAGCTCTTCGATCGGCTTGTTGAAGTCGGGAACGCGGAAGGGCTCGCGCCAGGGGTTCATCCAGAGCGCCTGGAATCCCGGGTCCGGCGCGGTATTGACCACCAGCTCGGGGTTGGCCTCGAAACGGTCGATCAGCTCGGCCGCCGGCGGGTTGCCACCGATCAGCGCGACGTCGCCGGCCTCGATCGCCGCGGCCAGCGGCTCGGGATCGGCGATCGGCGTGATGGTGATCTTGTCGAGCTTCGGCCGCTCCGGATCGTAGTAGTCCTCGTTGCGCTCCAGCACCACGCCCTGACCCAGTTGATGGAAGGTGATGCGGAAGGGCCCCGTGCCGACCGGCATGAGTCCGTATTGCGCCGGACCCATGGCCTCGAGCGCGCCGCGACTGACGATGGTCATGGCCCGGCCGCTCGAGCGCTCGAGCGTCTTGACCAGGAACGAGGCCTGCGGGTTCTTCAGCACGAACTTGACCCTGTGGTCGCCCAGCTTGACCACCTCGGCGACGTTCGAGATGACCCGCGAGTGGATCGACTTCTCGGGATCGCGCGACCGGTTGAAGGTGAAGAGCACGTCGTCGGCGGTGAAGGCATCGCCGTTGTGGAAGGTCACGCCTTCGCGCAGATCGAAGGTCCATTCCTTGCCGTCTTTGGAGACCGTCCAGTCCTTGGCCAGGTCGGGCTCGGCGATCAGATCGGCGTTGATGTGCGTGAGCCCGCTCAGGGCGTTGGAGGTAATCTGGAACTGCAGCACCTGGTTCATGCGCGCCGGGTCCAGGGTCACGATCTCGCTTGCGCCCGCCCAAGCCGCACGCAGATGGCCGCCCGACTTGGCCGCCAGCGCTCGGCCGGCGCCATGGCCCGGCAGCAGATGCCAGGCCGTCAGCGTTCCGGCGGCCGCCATCAATCGCAAAACGGAACGGCGGCCGAGCCGTGGCCCCGCGAGCTCTTGCCGGGCGAGGCCAAACAGCGGATCGCGCGGGTCGAAGTCGTAGGCCTCGGCAAGCTCGCGACGCATCGCCTCCGTCGTCTTCGATCGTGCCTCTGCTGGTGCTTTCTTCGTCATTGTCGCCTCCCATTCTTGTCTGAGGATCGAATCGTTCGTCAGGCCACGCTCATCGCCCGATTTCCGTGCAGGCCGCCCAGTGGTCTCGGCCGACTTGGCGCAGCGGCGGCAGCGCTTGGCGGCAGCCTTCCACCGCGAGCGGACAGCGCGGATGGAACACGCAACCGACCGGCGGATTGATCGGGCTCGGCACTTCGCCGCCGATCACCTGATGCGCGCGCTCCCGCTCGATATCGGGATCCGGTACCGGCACGGCGGCGAGCAACGCCTGGGTGTAAGGATGCTGAGGGTTGTCGAAGAGCGCGTCGCAGTCGGCGATCTCGACTAGCTTGCCCAGGTACATCACGGCGACGCGGTGGCAGATGTGGCGCACCACGCTCAAGTCGTGGCCGATGAAGAGATAGGTCAGGCCGAACTCCTCGCGCAGGCTCTCGAGCAGGCTGATGATCTGGGCCTGGATCGAGACGTCGAGCGCCGAGACCGCCTCGTCGCAGACGATGAACTCCGGCCGCAGCGCGAGGGCCCGCGCGATGCCGACGCGCTGGCGCTGGCCGCCGCTCAGCTCGTGGGGATAGCGCTCCGCCAGCCGGCCCGACAGGCCGCAGACGTCAAGCAGCTCGCGCACCCGCCGGCTGATTTCGCCGCGTTCGCTCCTGTCCAGGTGGATGATCAAGGGCTCGCCGACGATCTCACCGATCGTCATACGCGGGTTGAGGGAGCTGTAAGGGTCCTGGAAGATCGCCTGCACGCGCCGGCGAAAGGCCCGCGTACCGTTGTCGTCGAGCTCGGCGATGTCCTCGCCGGCAAAGCGGATCGCGCCCTGCGTCGGCCGATCCAGCTTCAGGATGCAGCGGCTCACCGTGGTCTTGCCGCAGCCCGACTCGCCGACCAGGCCCAGCGTCTCGCCGCGGCGGATGGCGAAGCTCACGCCGTCGACCGCCTTCACCTGGCCGACGGCGCGCTCGAACAGCAGGCCCTTGGTGATCGGGAAGTGCTTGCGCAGGTCTTCGACCTCGAGCAGGACTTCGGCCGAAGCGATGCCATCGTCGGCTGTCGCCGTGGCGACGGCGGGGCTCACGCTCTGACCTCCTCGGTTAGCGCCGCGACCTCCCAGCAGGCCGAGACGTGTGCGTCGGAGACATCTTGCAGGATTGGTCTCTGCGTGGCGCAGCGGTTGGCGGCGAAGCGGCAGCGCGGGCGAAAGGCGCAGCCGACGATCTCGGCGGCCATGTCGGGCGGGCTGCCTGGGATCGGGTCGAGGGGCCGCCCGCGCGGGCGGTCGAGCCGCGGCACCGAGTTCAGCAGGCCCATGGTGTAGGGGTGGCTGGGCTGGCGATAGATCGCCTCGGCCGGGCCGCGCTCGATCACACGGCCGGCATACATGACGTTCACCTGATGGGCGTAGCGCGCCACGATGCCGAGATTGTGGGTGATGATGACCAGCGCGACTCCCAAGCGCTGCGTCAAGTCCTGCATGAGCGAGAGGATCTGCGCCTGAATGGTCACGTCGAGCGCCGTGGTCGGCTCGTCGGCGATGATCAGGGCCGGCTCGCAGCTCAAGGCCATGGCGATCATTACCCGCTGGCGCATGCCGCCACTGAAGTGATGGGGATACTGCTTGAGGCGGCGCGCCGGATCGGCGATCCCGACCATGGTCAGCAGCTCGACCGCGCGCTCGCGCGCCGCACGCGGCGAAAGCTGCAGGTGAAGCTGCATCGCCTCCGTCAACTGGCTGCCGACCGACAGCAGCGGGTTGAGCGAGGTCATGGGCTCCTGAAAGACCATCGCGATGTGGCGGCCGCGCAGCCGGCGGATCGCCTCTTCTTCGAGCCCGAGCAGCTCCTGCCCTCGGAAGCGCACCGAACCGCCGACCACCCGCCCGGGCGGTTGCGGCACCAGGCCGAGGACGGCCAGCGCGCTGACTGACTTGCCGCTGCCGGACTCGCCGACCACGGCGACGACGTCGCCGGCGGAGACGTCGTAGCTGACCTGATTGACGGCTCGAACCTTACCCCCGGGCGTACGAAACTCGACCGTGAGGTCCTCGATTTCCAAGAGAGCCGTCAATCTCGCCTCCCGACAACGGCCGCCGGCCCTTGCCTGCCGATCCCTCGAGACCTTCCCTCTCTAGCTGCGGCGCGGCTTCGACTCCGGCGCTGCAGAGTTCGTCACCGCTTGGCTCCGGCCTTCGCAGCCGGGCGCGCAGGACGCGGCCAACGGGTCACAATGGAAGTCGTTCGGGCCCGGACGCCCGCTTTTTCGGGCCGCCGGTCATCAGGATTCAGCGTGCGATCACAGAGCTTTGCCTCGTCCCGCGACGGTCTCAAGCTATCCCGTTGCAACCTGTTCATTGACTGTTATCATTATTGATATTGATTTTTGTGCTCTAGCCTCTGCGTGTCAATAGATGAAACCGGACCACCCGATCGTTTGGCAGGCCTCGCCGTCGCTGCGCATGAAGAAGGGCAGCGCGGTCTACCACGCGATCAAGCGGGCGATCCTGCTGCGCGAAGTGCTGCCGGGCGAGGCGCTGCTCGAACAGCATATCGCCGGCGACATGGGCTGCAGCCAAGGCACCGTGCGCGAGGCGCTGCTTCGTCTACAGGAGGATGGCCTGGTCGCGCGGCGCGGCTATCAAGGCACCGTGGTGTCCGACACCTCGCCGGCCGAGGCCGCGCAGATGGCGCAAATCCGCATTCGCATAGAGACTGTCGGGATCCGGCGCGCGGCCGAGGTCCTGGATAGCGCTGAGCTCGAGAGCCTGGGCCGGCTCATCGAGCAGATGGAAGCCGCGAGCAACTCCGACGACCAGTATCCCTGCAGCGAGCTGGACCGGCAGTTTCACTTGCGGATCTTCCGCGCCTCCGGCCTCACGGCGCTGGAGCCGATCCTGATGCGCTGCGCCCTGCACATGCACCGCTACACCTTCGGCAATGCGCCGCCGACGCGGCGTCCCCACGCGTCACCGGTGGCCGAGCAGCATGAAGCGATCTTGACGGCGCTTGGAAAGCGGGACGCGGAAGCCGCGTCCCAAATCGTCCAGACCCATATCGAGGCCGTCATCGCGCTCTGGTCGCCGACGCTGCGCGAGGCAATGGATCAAAGTCCGGGCTGGGCTTGGGCCGACGCCGAGTTTCAGGAGGCGGGCGCCGGATCTTGAGGCGCAAGCAAGGCCCTAGTGGCTCGATTCCGACACTTGAGTCCGATGAAATTGGATCAAGTGTCGACCAGAATTGAACCCAAACAAAAAGTTACCTAGTGGAGCGGCCCGACATTCCGGGATCGGAATGTCGGAGTCGTACCACTAGTCTCGTGGCTTGGCCTTAGGCCACGGCCCCATGGTGGCGCGGTGGCGACTTGTGACGGAAGGTGATCCGGCCTTTGGAGAGATCGTAGGGGGTCATCTCGACGTCGACGCGGTCGCCGGCCATGATCCGGATGCGATGCTTGCGCATCTTCCCCGAAGTATGCGCAATGATCTCGTGCCCGTTGTCGAGCAA
>JAKSDN010000854.1 GCA_022360075.1 Kiloniellales bacterium
CCTCTACGCGCGAGGCCGTAGGCGATCGCAGCACCGACCAGCCCCCCGCCGATGACCGCGATGTCGCGATCGCTCATGGGGCGGCCCCCTGCATCTCGGGGTCGAGGAGATGGCAGGCCGCGAAATGGCCGGGCTCGATCTCACGCATCGCCGGCGGCGGATCCTGGCGGCAGGCGTCCATCACATGGGGACAACGCGAGGCGAAGCGGCATCCGGGCGGCGGGTCGACCGGGCGCGCGATGTCGCCGTGGATCCTGGGTATGGGGCGGCGGTAGCGCGGGTCCGGCGCCGGCACCGCCTCGACGAGGGCGTTGGCGTAAGGATGCCGCGGCGCGGCGATCACGTCCTCGATCGCGCCGATCTCCGCCACCATGCCGAGATACATGACCATCAGCCGGTCGGCGATGTTGGAGAGGATCGACAGATCGTGCGAGACATAGAGACACGAGAAACCGAGGCGCTCGGACAGGCCGCGCAGGAGATCGAGGATGTCGGCGCGGATCGACACGTCCAGCATCGACAGCGGCTCGTCGGCGACCACCAGCTCCGGTTCCATGACCAGGGCCGAGGCAATCCCGACCCGTTGGCGCTCGCCGCCGCTCATCTCGTGGGGATAGCGCGCCTTGTACTCGTCCGGCTTCAGGCCGACATCGGCCAGCATCGCGAGCGAGCGTTCCTCGGTCTCCTTGGCGTCCCAGAGGCCGAGCGCGCGGGGGCCTTCTGCGATCAAGTCCAGCACGGTGAAACGCGGGTTCAGCGACTCATAAGGGTCTTGGAAGATCATCTGCACGCGCCGGCGAAAGTCCTTCAGCTCTGCGCCCGACAGTCCGGCAATCGGCTGGTCCTTGAAGCGGATCTCGCCGGAGGACGGCTCCAGTAACCTCGTGATCAGCAGGCAGGTGGTGGACTTCCCGCAGCCCGATTCGCCGGCCAGCCCCAGGATCTCGCCTTCGCCGATGGCGAAGGAGACGTCGTGCACGGCCTTGATGACGTGCGCGTCGTGATGCCCGAACACCCGGCCCAGGAAGCCGGGGCGCACCTCGAAATGCTTGGTCAGGCCGCGAACTTCGAGAACTGCCATGTCTCTTTCTCCGAAGCCTGGGTCCGAAGGCTCGCCGCCTCGTCCGAGCGGTGGCAGGCGGCGACGTGGTCCGCGCCGATCCGGCGCAAAGGTGGGCGTTCACGCCGGCAGACGTCCAATGCGAAGGGACAGCGATCGGCAAAGGGACAGCCGGTCACGCCGCCCAAGAGATTGGGCGGCGAGCCGGGGATGGAAATCAGCGGCTTGCCGATCTGCTTGATGCTCGGGAAGGCGTTCTTCAGGCCGAGCGTATAGGGGTGCACCGGCTCTTCGAACAGCGTAGTGGCCGGCGCCACTTCCATGATCTGGCCGGCATACATGATGGCGATGCGGTCGCTCATCTCGGCGATGACCGCGATATCGTGGGTGATCAGCAGGATCGAGTTGCGGCTACGCTCCCTCAGCTCGCGGATCTTGCGGATGATCCGCTCCTGAACCAGCACATCGAGCCCGGTGGTGGGCTCGTCCATGACGACCAGCGCGGGGTCGAGCGCCAGCGCCATGGCGATCATGGCGCGCTGGCGCATGCCGCCGGAGAACTCGTGGGGATAGGCGCGAATGAGGCGCGGCTCCAGCCCCACGAGGTCGAACAGCTCCTCGACCCGGGCGACGGCCTCGGAAGCCCGGGTATCGGTGTGCTCCCGGATCGCCTCGACGATCTGATCGCCGACCCGGTAGACCGGGTTCAGGGATGCCTGCGCGCTTTGCGGCACCAGGGAGATCTCGTTCCACATGATCTCGCGGCGGAAGGCCTTGTCGCTCATCGCCGAGAGATCACGCCCCTTGAAGCGCAGCGCCTCGGCGCGCACCTTTGCGCCGGACGGCAGCAGACGCAGGAGCGACTTGATCAGCGTCGTTTTGCCGCAGCCGGACTCGCCCGCCAGGCCAAGCACCTCGTCCTCGCCGATGGCCAGGTCCACACCCTCCACAGCGTGCACCGGGCCGTTTCGCGTCGCGTAGCTGACGTCGAGCTTGTCGAGTTCCAGAATCACGGCCTTGCCTCCTGCCCTAGCGCTGCCGCAAGCGGGGGTTGGCGATCTCCTCGTAGGCGCGGCTGATGAACACCAGCGCGCTGACCAAAAGAATGATCGCGACCGACGGCCAGGCGAACCACCACCAAGCGGTGCGGATCTGCCCGGAAATCCAGAGTTCGTAGAGCATCCCACCCCAGGACAGATGATCCGGATCGCCGAAGCCCAGAAAGGCCGCGCCGGCCTCGGCGATGATCGACCAGGCGATGTTGAAGGCGGTGTAAAGCAGCAGCAGCGGCAGGATGTTGGGCATGATGTGGCGGTAGATGATGCGCAGATCGCTGCAGCCGCGCGCGCGTGCTGCCTGCACGAACTGCCGCTGCTTCAGCGCCAAGGTCTGGGCGCGCACCACGCGGGCCGAGGTCCGCCAGATGATCAGCACGATCGCCAGAATCACAAAGTCCTGGGAGCGCCCGAACAGCGCGATCAGGACGATGATGAACGGCAGGAACGGCATGCCGTAGACAATGTCGGTCAGCCGCATCAGGAATTCATCGATACGACCGCCATAGTACCCCGCCATCAGGCCGATATTGGCGCCGATCACGATCGAAATCAGGCCCGACACCAGGCCGATGTAGACCGTGGTGCGGGTGGCCCAGATCATCTGACTTAGAACATCGCGAGCGAGAAACGTGGTTCCAAGCGGGAACTCTGTCGATGGTGCACGCATGGTGGCGATCGCACCTTCAGCGTCCCGTAAGGTGGCCCAGGGGTCGTGCGGCGCGATCAGCGGCGCCAGGATCGCCACGAGCGTGAAGAACAGGACGATCACCGCTCCGACCGTGCCCATTCGGCTTTGCCGGATGATCCAGACCTGGTTGCCGACGGCCTGGCCAAGGGCCATCACGTAAGTCATTGCGCGGCCTCCTTCGCCGCGTCCTCGGCGATGCGGCGGTGGTCGACCGCAAGCGCCTGCAGCCGGTCCAGATCCACCTCGACACCGAGACCCGGTCGGCCCGGATCGCGCGCCATGGCG
Organism: Kiloniellales bacterium; assembly: GCA_022360075.1. The sequence goes on from JAKSDN010000854.1 coordinate 3,092, forward strand.
TTCGCTATGCAGGCGGCGAAGTCCGTCGCGTCCTCGGTGATGCGCAAGGTCGACATATAGGCGTGCCCACAGTCCATGAGGTTGGGCAGGGTCAGACCCAACTGCAGGGCGGCCGCTTGGGTGACGCCGAACTCGATCATGCTGTTCATCAGAACGCCGAGCCCATGGCCCTCGGCCAGGGCGGCGATCTTGCGCGAGGGCGCCAAGCCGCCGTTCTTCGACGGCTTGATGGAGAACACGTCGACCGCTCGGGAAGCCGCGAGCGAGGCCGCCTGGGTCAGGGAGAAGACACCCTCGTCCGCCGAGATCGGCATCAGCGCCGCATCGCGGATGCGGGCGAGTCCCGCCAGGTTGTCTCGCGCCACGGGTTGTTCCAGCAGTACCAGCGGTGCCGAGCCGATCAGCGCCAGGTAGCGCAAGGCTTCCGTCTCGCTCCAGCCCTGATTGGCATCCGCGATGAAGGAGACTTGCGGGTGAAAGCGTTCGATCAGACCGAGCGTGCGCGCCGCATCCTCCGCCACGTCGCGCGCACCGGTCTTGATCATGAAACAGCGGAAACCCTCTGCGACCTTCTCTTCCACCACCGCGATGCTGTCGGCCAAAGCCTCGCTGCCCAGCGGCCAAAGCAAGGGAATCTCGTCACGCAACTTGCCGCCCATGAGGGCATGGACGGGTAGGCCTGCGGCCTTTGCGGCCAAATCGTGCAAGGCCATGTCAATGGCGCCCTTGGCCGTCGGGTTGCCCGGCACGAGCGCATCGATCTCGGCAAGGATGGCGGCCCAATCGCGCGGATCGCGCCCGATCAAGCGGGCACCAGCGATCTCGCCCAGGAGCAGCATGACCCCGCCATGCCATTCCTCGGTAAAGGGCATATTGGGATCGGCCTCGCCCCAGCCGACCAGGCCGTCATCCGTGGTCAGCCGCAGGAACACGGCCTCGGCGTGGGTCAGCGTGCCGTAAAGCTTGGACAGCGGATAGGCGCGCACCAGCGGGCTTCTGACGCGCCATAGGTCGATGGAGGCGATACGCATAACTCAATCCCCCAGCCGGATGCGCGGATCGAGCCAGCAGTAGGAGATGTCCGCGACAAGGTTCAAAACGATGACGATGACGGCCAGGATCAGGAAGGAGGCCTGGGCCAGCGGGTAGTCATGACGCGCCGCGGCCTCGACCATGGCCAAGCCCATGCCCGGCCAGGAAAAGACGGTTTCCACGATCACTTGGCCGCCAATGGCAAAGCCCAGCAGAATGGAGGAGATGGTCACCACCGCCAGCAACGCGTTGCGCGCGGCGTGCCGGATCATCACCTTGTGCGGCGGCAGGCCCTTGGCGCGGGCGAACTCGACATAGTCGCTGCCCATCACCTCCAGCATCGAATCGCGCATGATCAGCATCGGCGTGGCCAGGTAGTAGGCCGTGACCGTGATCGTCGGCAGTACGATGTGGTGCAGGAAATCGCCGGAGAAGATCATGTCCAGCATACCGTCGGGCCGGTTGCCGGGGCTGTACATGCCTCCGGTCGGGAACAGGTCGAGCTGGTAGCTGAGCAGGATCAGGAGCAGCATGCCGGTGATGAAGGGCGGCGCGGACTGCATGACCAGCGCGCTGACGGTGGCCCAGATATCCGTCTTGCCGCCCCTGTGCCAGCCCATCCAGATGCCGAGCGCGATGCCGATGGCGAAGCTGAACAGCAGCCCGGCCACCATCAGCAGCATGGTGTTCCAGAAGCGATAGACCAGGATGTCGTAGACCGGCTCCGAGCTGGTGAAGGAACGCCCCCACTCCAGGGTCAGCAGGTTCTTCAGGTACAGGAGGTACTGCACGAAGACCGACTGATCGAGCCCGAAGGCCTCGCGCATGCGCTGCTGCGCGACCTCGTCCAGCGCCGGCGAGAGCACCTGGGCCGTCGGATCGCCCGGCATCATCCGGAACATCACGAACAGGATGGTGGCGATGGCGAAGATCGTGAACAGCGAATAGAGGCTGCGTCGTGCGATGTATTCTTTCATGACCGGTCCCTTCCGCCACGCGGCAGCGCGGAGCGGCAAGAGATATGCCTGTTACAATACGGTGTCCGGCCGGGCGGGCGCCTCGAGGGTTGCGCCCGCCCGGCGCAGGATCAAGCGGGATAATGCAACTGGTTGCCCGACCAGGTGAAGCCCGCGTCCGACAGAATCTTCTTCGCCTTGTCCAAATCCTGGCCCGGAGCCTTGACCGCCGGGTTGTGCCAGAACTCGTTCACCGGCGCGATCACCGAGCCGCCGCTTTCCGCGTGGCCGCCCAACACGATATCGCGGATCAGCTCGCGCGGGATGATGTACTGCATCGCCTCGCGGATCGCCGGATTGTCGAAGGGCGGCTTGGTGACGTTGTAGCTCAGGCAATAGAAGCCGTGCGACGGATAGCCCTGGCCGACGACGCCCTCGACCTTGTTCAAGGCATCCATCAGGTTGGGCTTCAGGATGTAGCGGGTGCGGTCGCACTCGTTCTTCTCGATCGCGGCCGCCATCGCGTCGTGGCTGCCGTAGACGATGCGGATGACTCCCGCGCTCTTCGGTGCCCGGTGATGCTCCGTGTTGGCGGAGACCTTGAGCTCCTTGCCGCGGTCCCAATAGTCGAAGCGGAAGGGGCCGCTGCCCACCGGCGTCAGGTTCGGATAGTTCAGCGGATCGTCGACATCCACGCCCTCGGGGATGTTCTTCCAGATGTGCTCGGGAATGAGCATCAGCGCCGAGAAGAGGTTGGCGAAAAGCGGCGCGAAGGGGTCGGTGAGCTTGAAGCGAACGCTATGTTTGCCGATCACCTCGACGCTCTCGATCTTCTCCAGCGAGGAGACGAAGAAAGGCGCCTTCCACTGCTTCTGATAGTCGAAAGAGAACTTGACGTCGGCCGCCGTCACGGGCGGGCCGTCATGCCACTTCATGCCGTCGCGGATGGTGACCTCGATCGTCGTCTCATCGACGATGGTGTGGGATTCCGCAGCCCAGGGCACCACTTTGCCGCCCGGGTCCACCTGGAACAGGCTGTCGTAGATCATGCGCAGTTCCTTGAACTCGGTCGCGTCATTGGCCGCGATCGGGTTCAGGTTCTTCAGGGGCGTGGTGGCCCCCGTGCGCACATAGCCGTCGCCTTCGATCACCGTCATGGAGATATCGGTCCATAGCGAGCCGATGCCTTCGCCCATCTGCGGTGTCAGATTGGCCAAGCGGTCGGAGCGATAGGCATTGGTCATGGCCGGATAGACGATGGCGTTTTGCGGCTGGTCCTGGGCGATGAGGACCTGGGCTTCGTGCACCATCTCCTGGCGCTTCGCCAGATCCATCTCGACCTGCTGGGCCGCGGCCAGCTCGTCGACCCGCGCGTTGCGGTAGCCGGTCCAGTTGAAGCCGCCGGACCGATGGTTCGAGGAATGATTGACCTTGTGGATGAAGACATCCGGGTCGATGCGCACCGACTGGCCGGTGAGCCGGACCAGGAACAGGTCGAAATCATGCTCCTTGATCACTTTCTGGATGCCCAGGTTGTAGTCCTGCGGTGTCGCCTCGATGGCAAAGCCGACCTGCCGCGCGGCTTGGGAGATCAGGCGCGCGGCCTCCGGCCGGACAGGATCGAACTGCGCGTTCGATGTCAGGAGCTTCGGCGCCTCGACCGGCGCACCGGCCGCCCAGGAGGCGCCCGGCCATCCGCCGGACGCCGCGCCGACGGCCGCAGCACCGGCCAGCGCGGCGCCGCCTTTCAGGAAGTCACGACGGTTGGTCTGCTTTGAGGTCATTGGTCTCGCGTCCCTGTCGGTTCCATGATCGCAGATTGGTTATACGGATAGAATCCAAGCTAAGTCATGACTAGCTACGATGTCTAATGTCTATCCGGACTAAGCCAATAATCAAAAGTTATGCTATGATCGTGCCGATGTCCGTCCCCGATCTTTTGAATTTCCGCCAGATCGAAGCGTTCAAGGCGGTGACCGAGTCCGGATCGATGACCCGGGCCGCGGAGCTGATGCGCATCTCCCAGCCCGCGGTCAGCAAGCTGATCGCGGCCCTGGAGAACCGTGTCGGCTTCGCGCTGTTCGACCGCCGCCCGGGCAAGCTTCACCTGACCGCAGAGGGCCGCCTTTTCTACGAAGACATCGAACGCGCGCTGATCGGCGTTCGCTCGCTGGCCGAAAAGGCCGATGACATCCGTGAGCGGCGCTATGGGCGGTTGACCCTAGGTGCCATGCCGGCCTTGTCCTGGGGGCTCTGCCAGTCCGTCGTTGCCGACTTGCTCGCCGAGCATCCGACGGTCGCCATCTCACTGCAGACCCGCAGCACACCCCAGTTGCTTAATCTGGTCCAGGCCAGTCAGTTGGACGTCGCCGCCGTCGCCCACATCGGCAGCACGCCGCTCGTCCATGTCGAGTCGATTCATCGCGGGGCCATGGTCTGTGTGGTGCCGGCCGAACACCCTCTGGCCACGCGCAACCTGGTCACCGCAGACGACATCGCACAGGAAAGCCTGATTCACCTCTCGACACTCGATCAGGCCCGCTCGCGCATCGAGCTGGCGCTTCTGAACGCGGGCGTGCGCCCAAAGAGCCAGATCGACACGGGCCTCGCCTTGGCCGCGAGCGCCTTCGTCGCCGCCGGACTGGGCGTGGCCCTGGTCGACCCTCACTCCTTCGCCTCGCTGCAGCCGGCCAACATTGCCATCAAGCCTTTCCAGCCCCGTATCGATTTCGAGATCGCCATCGTCCGGCCGGTGCAGATCCCGCCGTCCCTGCTGACGCAGAAGATGATCGCTCTGCTGCAACGGGCGCTCGACGCGGCGGACAGGGCCACAACAGGCAAGAACTGACCCGGATCTGGGCAATAGCCCATCGTCTCAGGATCGTGCCTTCTCGCTTGGTCCCTGTGCTTGAGCCAGGTCTTCTCGAAAAGAAAGTTACCTGGGTAAAGCTCTGTAATTTGGTCAGGGCCTTTCCGATGGTTTTGGGCATGGGACGCGTGGAGCCATCCAAGAGCTCAAGCGCGTCCCATGCCCAGCCGGCGTCAGGGCCGGCCTGGATCGACCCACGATCCAGCGCATTGGCAGCCACAAGACGCTGGCCATGGCCGTGCGCTATATCCACGTCCACGGCTCCCAAATCGACCAAGCCACCCGCTCCATAGGCCGGACCGTCCCGGAGCGCAGCACGAACCCGGAGCTACGAAAACGGCGGCAAATCCGAACCGTAGGGCAAAAAACCGACTGACTCGACTACACCGGAATCACATACGCCGCCGAAGAGCCCAGCATCCCTCAGATAATCGGGTAGTCGGGTTCCTCCCGGTTCCCGCCTCCCACACCACCGGGCATACGTTCTACGTACCACGGCGGTTTCCGTCGGTTTGTAACGCAAGGTGATGATCGGCCAGGGTGATGAG
>JAKSDN010001146.1 GCA_022360075.1 Kiloniellales bacterium
AGCGTACGTTCCCGGCGATCGATATCGGCAAGTCCGGTACGCGCAAGGAGGAGCTGCTGGTCGACAAGGGCACACTGTCGAAGATGTGGGTCCTGCGCCGGATCCTCATGCCGATGGGCGTGACCGATTCGATCGAGTTCCTGCTGGAGAAGCTCAAGCACTCGAAGAACAATGCCGACTTTTTCGACGCGATGAATCAGTAGGGCGCCCGAAACCTACACGCTCTCAGGCCCTCATCCTGAGCTTGTAAAGAAGTTGGTTTGGACCTGAAGCGCCGCCGCGCGTCCTTCGAGACGCCCGCTACCGCGGGCTCCTCAGGATGAGGACTTTTCTCTTTGCCATAAAGGATTTACCTCATGCTGAGGAGCGTCCGTTAGGACGCGTCTCGAAGCACGCACGATGCTTCTGCAACGCTATTCGAGACCGAGCCGACAATTCAAAAGGTCAAGGATGAGGCGATAGCGTGGTGCCAGAACCGAGGCGTTGAAACCCCTATGCCCGCCAAACGCGTCTACCTCGCCGGCCCCGAGGTCTTCCTACCCAACCCGCTGGAGATCGGCGCGGCCAAGCGCGCGATCTGCGCCAAGCATGGCCTCGAAGGCGTCTTTCCCCTCGACAACGAGATCGATCTCACGGGCCTGTCGCCGCAGGAAGCCGGCCTGAAGATCTATCGCGCAAACCGTACGTGCATGGACGGCTGCGACCTCGTCATCGCCAACATGACACCCTTCCGCGGTCCCTCTATGGACGTGGGTACGGCCTTCGAGATGGGCTACATGCGCGGTCTCGGCCGCCCGGTCTTCGGCTACAGCAACGTCGAGACCCGCTTCTTCGAGCGCACAGCCGCCTTCTACGGCGGTCGCTTGGAGCCGCGCGAAGGCGACGGTTCACCGAGCGATCCGCTCGGCCATCAGGTCGAGCAGTTCGGCCTGGTCGACAACCTGATGCTGGACGGCGCCGTCGATGATGCGGGCGTCGCGGTGATCGCACGCACGGTGCCGGAAGAGGCGCGCTACACGAACCTAAGTGCCTTTGAGGCCTGCGTGGAGCTGGCGGCGCGCAACCTCGACTAAGGCAGCAGCACCGTGCTGCCCGTCGTCTTGCGGCCCTCCAGGTCGCGGTGGGCCTGGGCCGTCTCCGCCAGCGGATAGGTCTGGTTGACCTCGATCTTGACGATCCCCTTGCCGACGACGTCGAACAGCGCGGCGGCGCTGGCCACCAGGTCTTCACGGCTGGCGGTGTAGGTCATCAGCGTCGGGCGGGTCAGGTAGAGCGAGCCCTTGGCCGCCAGGACGCCGACGTTGAAGGGCGGGATGGGGCCGGAGGCCGCACCGAAGCTGACGAAGACGCCGCGCGGCGCGATGCAGTCGAGCGAGCCCTCGTAAGTGTCCTTGCCGACGGAATCGTAGACCACCGGCACGCCCTGGCCGTCGGTGATCTCCTTCACTCGCTCGACGAAGTTCTCCGTGCGGTAGTTGATCACGTGATGGCAGCCGTGCGCCTTGGCGAGCGCGGCCTTCTCGGCCGAGCCGACCGTGCCGATGATCTCCGCGCCCAGGTGGTTGAGCCACTGGCAGGCGATGAGGCCGACACCGCCGGCTGCGGCGTGGAACAGCACGGTATCGCCTTTGCGCACCTGGAAGGTGCGGCGGATCAGGTATTCGACGGTCATGCCCTGGAGCATCATGGCCGCGGCCTGGCGGTCGGTGATCGAGTCCGGCAGCTTGATCAGGCGGTGCCAGGGCATGAGCCGGGCCTCGGCATAGGAGCCGGTCGGCGGCGCGGCATAGGCGACGCGGTCGCCGGCCTTGAGCTCGCTCACGCCCTCGCCGACGGACTCGACGGCGCCCGCCCCCTCCATGCCGATCCCGGCCGGCAGCTCGAGCGGGTACATGCCGGTGCGGTGATAGACGTCGATGTAGTTGAGGCCGACGGCGGTCTGCTTCAGACGCACCTCGCCCGGACCGGGTTCGGCGACCTCGACCTCTTCGTAGCGCAGGGCCTCGGGCCCGCCCGGCTGATGAATTCGGATGGCGTGGGCTTTCATGACAGATGCTCCGCGAAGAAGTCTAGGCTGCGCCCATTGGCGAGCTCGGCGGCGCTCTTGTCGTAGTGTTCGCCGCCCTCGCGGGCGAAGGCGTGGTCCTGGCCGTCGTAGACGTGCAGCGTGACTTGGGCGTGGCCGGCGAGACCGGCCTTGATCTTGTCCTGCGCTTCGGGCGGCACGAACTGGTCCTTCGAGGCGACGTGCAGCATCAGCGGCCTCGTGATCTGCGCGGCCTCGCCGAGCAGCTCGTCGAGACCGACGCCGTAGTAGCTGATGTTGGCGTCGGCGTCCGAGCGCGTGGCCATGAGATAGGCGATCTTGCCGCCCAGGCAGTAGCCGACCGAGCCCGCCTTGCCGTTGCAGGCCCCGTGGCCGCGAAGCTGGGCGAGGGTGGCTTTCATGTCGTCGATGCCCTTGTCGACGTCGAACAGGCCGAAGAGCTCGAAGGCGCGCTCCCACTCGGCCGGGGTCTTGTCGGTGATTTGAATGCCGGGCTCGATGCGCCAGAAGAGGTCGGGACAGCAGGCCACATAGCCCGCGCCGGCCAGCCAGTCGCAGATTCCGCGCATGACCGCGTTGACGCCGAAGATCTCCTGCGCCACGACCAGGCCGGGCGCCGGCGTGCTGGCGGGAAGGGCGACATAAGCGCCGAACGCGCCGTCGCCGCCCTCGATCGTTATGTCGGGCATGATTTCCCCCCGTTTCGTGGTGATTGATCGTTGCGTCCGGAAACCTAGCCTCTCGGCCTTCGCGTTGTCACGTTAAGGTCGTCGGAGCCCAAATGCGCGCTACCTCGATGAAGGAATAAAAACCTACAGCCTTGTTTAGGTCATCCGGCCTGGATTGCGGCGCCGAGCTCCGGCGGGTCGGTGATGGGGAGCGAGCAGGTCATGCCGCGGCAGACGTAGGCGGTCGCGGCGCCGTCGGTCTGACCTTTGCCGGCGGCCGGGTGGCCGTCGGGCAAGGCCTCGCCGGCGGGGACCGTCTGCAGGACCAGATTGGGCAGGCTCTGGCGCCGAACCGCTTGCAGCAGGGCCCGCGCGTCGTCGGCCGAGCGATCGCCGACGATGACGATTTGCAGCGCGTTGCGCAGAAGCTCGCTGCTGTTGATGAGGGTGGAGAGCGGAAAGAAGTTGCGATTGACCTCGCCCGCGAAGGCGCCGATGACCGCTTCCGCTCGGTCCCGGTAGGCAGCCTCACCGGTCAGCAGATAGAGCCGGGCGAGGACCGCGGCGATCGTTCCGTTACCGGCAGGAACGGCGTTGTCGGCCGCGGTCTTGGTGCGCACGATGAGCTGCTCGGTGTCGTCGGCGGTGAAGAAGTAGCCGCCACCCGCGCCGTCCCAGTAGTGCGAGTCGAGGACCTTCAGCCAAACGGAAGCTTGTCGGAGATAGTCGTCTCGGCCGGTCGTTTCGAAGAGTGCGGCCGCGGCGTCGCAAAGGTTGGCGTAGTCGTCGAGCGTGGCCGGGTGCTTGAGCCGGCCGTGGCGCCAGCTATGGCGCAAGCGGTCATGCTCGGTCATGCGTTCGGTGACGAAGGTGAAGGCCCGTTCCGCTGCGGCCAGCCAATCCGGCGCGTCGAAGACGGGCGCCGCTCGGGCCAGGGCGGCGATCATGAGGCCGTTCCAGTCGGCCAGGACCTTGTCGTCCCATCCGGGCCGGATGCGCTTGGCGCGCTCGGCCAGGAGTTTCTGGCGCAGCTCCGCGAGCTTGGCTTCCTCGCCGATCGTGCCCAGCGTCGGGTCCTGGGAGCGGTTGAGGATGGTCTTGCCTTCCCAATTGCCGCTCGGGCGGAGATCGTAGGCCGCCTTGAAGAGCGCCGATTCCGGGCCCAGGACGGCATCGACCTCGGCCTCCGTCCAAACGTAGAACTTGCCTTCCTCGCCCTCGCTGTCGGCGTCGAGCGTGCTGGCGAAGGCGCCGGTCGGCGGCCCGCCGGGCGCTTCTTCCGCGATCATTTCGCGCAACACCCAGTCGACCGTCTCACGCACGCGCTGCTCGTAGAGCGGATTGCCGGTTTCCTGCCAGACGAGGGTCAACACCTCGATGAGCTGTGCGTTGTCGTAGAGCATCTTCTCGAAATGGGGCACCAGCCAGCGCTCATCGACGGAATAACGGGCGAAACCGCCGCCGAGATGATCGTAGATTCCGCCCTGGCACATCTTCGTCAGGGTGAGGTCGACGGCGGACCGGAAGGGATCGGAGCCTGTGCGCTTCCACGCCCGCCACATCTGCTTCAGGATCGAGGGTTGGGGGAACTTGGGCGCCTGACCGACGCCGCCGTGGAAGGGGTCGAATTCGCGGACGATCCGCTCGGCGATCTGATCGGCGAGGGCGGGATCGATGTCCGCTGCGGCTTGATTGCGCGAGAGCTTGGAAAGCGCCTCGCGCAGGGCTTGGACGTTCTTCTGGATGGCGTCGGGATCGGTGCTATAGGCCTTGTGGAGGCTGCGGAGCACGTCGGGGAAGCCCGGGCGGCCGAAGCGGGCCTGGGGCGGGAAATAGGTGCCGCCCCAGAAGGGCTCGCCCCCGGGTGTGAGGAACATGGTGAGCGGCCAGCCGCCTTGCTCGCCGAGCAGGGCCAGTGAGGATTGGTAGATCGTATCGAGATCGGGCCGCTCCTCGCGGTCGACCTTGATGTTGATGAAGAGCTCGTTCATGAGCGCGGCGATCTCGGCGCTCTCGAACGACTCGTGCGCCATGACGTGGCACCAGTGGCAGGCGGCGTATCCGATCGAGAGCAGCACCGGCCGGTCGAGCCGCCTGGCTTCGGCGAAGGCCTCTTCGCCCCAGGCATACCAGTGGACCGGGTTGTCGCGGTGCTGGAGAAGGTAGGGGCTGGTCTCAGCGCCAAGGCGGTTGCTGCCGGCCCCGTCGGACCCGCTGGCGGCTGTCGGGGCGCAGGGATCGGCGGTCATGGGAAAATCGCTCCTTGCTGGGTCGGATGGGTCGGCGCTGCCGCGCCGCAACAGTTTGGGGCGTAGGGCCAAGGCGGCCGGGCCGGCTCGGGATCGTTGCCGGGCTCCATGGGCTGTTGTATGCCTGGCTCCGAGATCGGATCGCGGCGACGCCACTATGATCGCGCCGACCAGTCGGCCTCAACCATAAATCTGTTGAGGACTTAACGGGGATCGGAGCCATGAAGATTTCGGTCGACATCGATTGCACGCCGGAAGAGGCTCGCGCCTTTCTCGGGCTGCCGGACGTCCAGCCCATGCAGGCGGCGCTGATGGAGGAGGTCCAGAAGCGCATGATGGAGGGGCTCAAGGTCAGCGATCCTGAGCAGCTCTTCAAGACCTGGCTGCCGTTGGGCGTGCAGGGTTGGGAGCAGTTTCAAAAAGCCTTCTGGTCGCAGATGGCGGGCGCGGCATCGAAGAAACCCTGAGCGGTGGCGGCATGGCCGTGGAGGCGCCGCGCGAGACGATCTTCGCCCTGTCGACGCCGCCGGGACGCTCGGGTATCGCCGTGATCCGCGTTTCGGGTCCAGCGGCCGGTGTCGCTCTGGAGGCTGTGACCGGCGCTGGCCGTCCAACGCCGCGGTTGGCTCGATTAGTCAGCTTTTCCGATCCGGAAAGTGGGGAGCCGATCGATCGGGGGCTGGCGCTTTGGTTCCCGGCGCCAGGGAGCTTCACGGGCGAGGACGTGGCCGAGCTTCATCTGCATGGCGGTCGCGCGGTGGTTGCCGCCATGGTCGACACCTTGGGGCGCTTGCCCGATCTGCGGCTGGCCGAAGCCGGGGAATTCACGCGCCGCGCCTTCGACAACGACAAGCTCGACTTGGCCGAGGTCGAGGGTCTCGCGGATTTGATAGCGGCCGAGACCGAGGCGCAGCGGCGCCAGGCGCTGCGTCAGATGGACGGCGGCCTGAGCCGGACCGTGGAGGCCTGGCGCGGCCGTCTGGTGCGGGCGCTCGCGCACATCGAGGCAGAGATCGATTTTCCGGAAGAGGACATCCCGGCCGGTCTCGTCGAACAAGTTCGATCGGAGGTGCGCGCGATCGAAACCGCTCTGACCGAGACGCTCGAAGACCAGAGCTGTGGCGAGCGGTTGCGGGAAGGCCTGTTGGTGGCGATCGTGGGGGCGCCGAACGTCGGTAAATCGAGCTTGCTGAATGCGCTCGCGCGGCGTGACGTTGCGATCGTGTCCGAGACCGCCGGGACCACGCGGGACGTGATCGAGGTCCATCTGGATCTCAAGGGCTGGCCGGTGATTCTCGCCGATACGGCGGGGCTGCGTCGCGTTGCGGAAGAATCGGATCCGTGTTCTGAAAACG